>JAISCO010000270.1 GCA_031265535.1 Spirochaetaceae bacterium
TTTGTTTGCGATGGAACAAGCTCTTGGAAAAACCGGTCAAATCAGACTAAAGTCCGGCCCGCTTTTTCCCATTAAATCTAAGGTTGCTGTTCCAAAACTGAAGTTTTGGAACAGCTTCAATTGTTAATTGCTCATTTTTACCTCTTCCTTTTTACCTTTTACTTCCCAGCGGGTTCACATACGCTCCGCGTTAGCGTCCCGAAAGCGGGGTTTCAGTCTCTGCCTTTTGGACGAAAAAAGCGCTTTGCATACGCGACTGCCTGCATTGCTAATTGTTCATTTTTACCTCTTCCTTTTTACCTTTTACTTCCCAGCGGGTTCACATACGCTCCGCGTTAGCGTCCCGGAAGCGGAGTTTCAGTCTCTGCCTTTTGGACGAAAAAAGCGCTTTGCATACGCGGCTGCCTGCATTGCTAATTGCTCATTACTAACTGTTCATTTTTACTTCTTACTTCTTACTTCTTACTTCTTACTTCTTCCCTCTTCCCTCTTACTTCTTAACAAAAGGGGAAGCGCATTTATCCTAAACCGTTAAAATTTTGAAGTTTTTATGATGAACTTTTTCGACGCTGCTCCCCCCGCCCAAAAACGGCACGCTTTCCCAGTGAGCGTGTACATGGTAATGCAGCATGGCGTAGGCCCTAAAAAAACTTACTGTTACATGCCGCTTAAAGGCCGCACTCCAAAGGTTTTTGTATTCACAAAAACGCTTTTCCGCTACCCCCACCCATTAACAATTAACAGTGGTCAGTGGATAGTGGAGCGGGAAGCCCGGTTTTTTGCAAATAGAATCACTATATAGCGCTAAAAGTAAAACTGCTGTGTGTGGTCGATTGAGGTTTGACATTAACGACAATGCAAACGACAATGCGAGTTACGACAATGCGACATACGACAATGCGAGTTATTGACAAAAGTTATAATTATACTTATGATTATCCGAAGAATAAAGATATTGGAGGTTTATTATGAAGAATATAATTGTCTTACTAGTTGGTGTTTTAACGGTATTGAATGGATTTTCTTGTGCAACTAATAATTCAGCGCAAGAAAATCTTATCCCGCAAGATGAATTGAATGCGTTATTTAATAATGTATATGACAAGTATCAATCTGATGTCATTCTTGACGGGGCTCAAAGTTATGTTGTTGTTAAAGGAGATACAATGACTAAAATCAGTGCTAAGTATTATGGTTCTGGCTATGAGTATCTCTTTCCAATGATTATGGTTAGTTCAAGAGATGTTATTGTAGACCCATCATTGATTGAACCAGGAATGAATTTAACAATCCCTGATCTTGCAAAAAATCTTGTTCCAAAAAACAGAATGCAAATTGCGTACATTTTAACCGGTTTTGCTGATATATATTCCAAAAAAGGAGATAGCCGTACCTATGATCGGTTTATGAGACTTGCAATGAAACTTGCCGCGTATTAAAAAGTAAAAATTTTTTGAAAGAGGGGGCGAGGTACTAAACAGTGCGCTACACTGTTTAGTACCGCCGCAAATTTATTTGTACGCTTGCCTTGTTTGCGCGTTTGCTGATAATGTATGGAAACAGCGCCCTGCTCCTGAATATGCGTTTATATTGCTTGCTTGCTTCTAAATGAATGGACATTAACACTTGCTTGATATACATTAAAGTAGTAACGCGGTATAATGCGGGGGTATTTATGAAAACACATGTTTTATCTGTTTTGGTGGAAAATAGGGCAGGCACATTGAGCCGTGTGGCGGGGCTTTTTAGCAGGCGGGGTTTTAATATAGACAGCTTGACGGTGGGCGAAACGGAAGTTAAAGATATTTCCCGAATGACGATAGCGGTGTCAGGCGATGACGCTGTGCTTGAACAAATTGTAAAACAGCTTGGAAAACTTGTAGATGTTATCTCAATACACAAATTGGACGACTCCTGTATAAAACGGGAAATTCTGCTTGTTAAGGTAAGGTCTGACGAAAAAAACCGTTCCGCAATAGTGGAAGTAGCGGCCATTTTCCGTTCACGGGTAATTGATATATCGGCTTCGACAATAACAATAGAAGCGACGGGTAGTTTCGATAAACTGAATGGTCTGCTTCAATTGCTGAGCCCCTACGGTATTCTTGAACTGGCGCGTACCGGTTTGGTGGCGCTCGAACGCGGCTCGCGTGTTCTGTCAAAAGACGAATGAGCCCCGTGCCGCTGCTGGTTCTTACCGGCCCAAAACATTCGGGTAAAACAAGCGCCGGATATGCCTTGCGTGAGGTCTTGGGGTGGGATTTTGCCGATCTTGACGCGGTAATCGAAAAACGGGAGGGTGTAACGGCGCGTACTCTTTACCGGCGCGGGCGTGATGTTTTTCAGAAAGCTGAAACCGAGGCCGTAATTTCACTGCAAACAGACTTTACAACGGGTAAGCCGATGATTGTCGCGGGAGGCGGCGGGCTTATCGACAATGATGAAGCGGTAACGGCGTTTGCCAAAAATCCGGGCGCTATAATTGTTTATCTGGAGGTGAGCGCAGCTACGGCATGGAGCAGGATAGAGGGGTCGGGCAATGGTTTGCCGCCGTTCCTTAATGTTGAAAATCCAAAATTAGCGCACGCCGCTCTTCACGAGCGCCGTGCCGCCGCCTACAGAAAACTTGCGCGTA
Source organism: Spirochaetaceae bacterium (assembly GCA_031265535.1). GTDB lineage: Bacteria > Spirochaetota > Spirochaetia > Treponematales > Breznakiellaceae > JAIRMY01. The sequence goes on from JAISCO010000270.1 coordinate 2,636, forward strand.
TTATCATCAACGCTGAAAAGAAAACTCCCGGGCAAATTGCGCTGGAAATCGTGAAGCATATTAACGGCAAATACCCCCCCCCCCCCCTATTCAAGTAAAAAATAAAAGGGAAAAAGTAAAAAATCCTCCTTCTTCTTCCTCACTCCTCATTGTTCATTGCTAATTGTTACCCCCCCCCCCCCCATCTTTGTAAGTGGTAAGTGCTAATTGTTCATTCCTAATTGCTAATTGTTAATTGCTACCTCACCCCTGCGAATCAAGGATGTGGAAACAATGTAGTTTTCCAAAGTATCTACCAAGTATTGATTAGCCCATTTCCAATCAGGTTCATCGGGAAGCTTACTTTGAGTAAAAGCTTTCCGGTTGTCTTCTTCGTACCGGTCGCAAATTTTATAGAATTCTTCAATTCCTACCTCACCCCGCCGAATAGACATGATGTCATCGTATGCCTGCCCCGCAATGGGAAACTCAAGGATTCTTTTTGTTAAAAGTTGAATGCCTTCATAAAAAAGACGAACCGCGTGGGCTCCAAATTTGACATCATAACCCAGCCTTTCAAAGGTATCCGAATGAACCCGCCAACCGTAGTTATCATACTCTTCTTTGACCTTTTCATAAATAACTTTCATGGGGAGTCCCTGATGGAAACTCTCCCGATTGTTTTTACGGCCTTTGTACTCTGAAAGCATACTGTTCAGAGATACAGCATCCTCTTCGGACATTTGCGCCTGCGGATCAACAATCTGGTCCTGCCGGTTTTGCTCAAACCACTTCAAGGTATCCTCAAGTTGTTTAAACCGCAGCGCTTTGTACTGCAATTTCTTTTTTTGAGCAACGGCAAACCCCGTAAAGGAATTGTAAACATGCATGGCAACAAACCGGTGGGCATTCTCCTTCACGGAAGTAAAAACCGGATCTTCGATGACAGGGTTTTTGCAAAACAGAATCTCCAATAAGTTGGGATTCCCATGCAAAACCAGATGCATAAACCGTTGAAGGGAATACTTCTGATTATCAACGTCATCCGCAGTATTTCTACGAGCCTTGGACGAGGATTTTGTGCTGTCATTGATATAATCACATTTCTGCAAAGAGAAAAGATCATAAGCTGTGGGCATAAAAACCGATGAATAATCCACGTCGCTATCAGGCATTGTAGTTCCGTAAAGCTGCGAGCCGCTTTCAACCTTATAAATAATTTTACGATCCTGCCGCATTTAATGCCCACCCTAAAAAAAATATTAAAAATAATTCTTTGGTAACAGAATCATCCTCCGAATTTTGATTTTTCAATATTTTTTCAAATTCTTACCCACAAGTTCTTAATCTATCTTCTGCTGAAAACAATTTTAGTTTTCAAAATTCACGGAATTGATTTTCTCGATTCTGGACAGCGTAATATCGCGGACAAGTTTAGCGCAATCGCCGCGCGCGTCGCGGAGTCTTAGCCTGTGGGACAAAACGGGGACGGCCAACACGGAAATATCCTCGTCCGTCACGAAAGAGCGGGCGCGAATGAAAGCGAGCGCGCGGCACGCGGCCAGAAGATGAAGAGCGGCGCGGGGAGACGCGCCAAGGGAAAAACTTTTATGTACGCGGGTTTCCCTGACAATATCGACAATCGTTTCCTTGAGCGCGTCATGGCAAAAAACAGAACGCGCCGCGCTGCAAGAGGCAAGAAATTCATCAACGGAAATGACCGGCTCCAAATTTTTAAGCGCAGTTTCTGAAGGGGTGTCGCTCAACAGTGTGATTTCCGCGCCGCGGCCGGGGTAACCAAGCGACAGCCGCAGCATAAAGCGGTCAAGCTGGGCCGCCGGTAATGGAAAAGTGCCTTCGCTTTCGACCGGATTCTGTGTCGCGATTACAAAAAACGGCTCGCCCGTCTTATGGCTTGCGGAACCTATCGTAACTTGACGTTCCGCCATCACTTCCAGCAAGGCGGACTGCACTTTTGGCGTAGTCCTGTTTATCTCATCGGCAAGCACGATGTTGGACAAGACCGGGCCGGGTACAAAGCGGAAACTCTGTGTGTTCGCGTCGAACACGTCCACGCCGGTTATATCGTAAGGGAGAAGATCGGGGGTAAACTGAATCCGCTTGAAGCTAAGCCCGCCCGCGTTTTTTGAGCCGCTGTCTCCACAATCGCCGCCAAGACAATCGCCGCCTATCAAGGCGGCGATTGTCTTGGCCGCCGTAGTCTTGCCAAGTCCCGGGTTATCGTCCAAAAGAACATGACCGCCGGCAAAAAGGCCGGTACACAACAGTTCCAGAAACTCCCTCTTGCCGCGTATTATCCGTTCCGCTCCGTCTATTAAGGCGGCCGCCTTCCTGTTGATCAAAACAGTTCTCCCTGTCCGTCCGGTGACGGCCCGTCATCGGACGACAGGTCGTCTTTGTCCGGCGCAGGAGTTTCCTCCGGCGCCACAAGTGGCGCCTTATCAGCCTTCGCGGGCTTTGACGGTGTTACGGTTTCCGCCGCCGCCAATGCCGCAGGCGGCGCCTCTTCCACAGGCGCCGACTCTTCCACAGGCAGCGGCGCGTCATCCCTCACTATGCGGTCTACGCCCACCACAAAATCCGGCTTCTCAATGTTCACGATTCTGACGCCCTGAGCGTTGCGCCCCATAACGCGGATGCTTTCAACATCAACCTTTATAGACTTGCCCTGACTCGTGATGCACATGATTTCCTCGCCGTCTTTGACGGTAACGCAGCCTGTAATCTCGCCTGTTTTTTCGGTAACGCTGTATATCCTCTGACCGCCGGTACCGCGTCCGTGCGGCGAAAAATCGTCAAAATCAACGCGCTTGCCAAAACCGTACTCGGAAATCAGCATCATGGCCTCGTTCTTGTCAACACGAAGGACGCCGCACAATTCATCGCTCACATCCAGCCTCATGCCGATAACGCCGCGGCTCGCCCTGCCCATGGGCCGGACAAGTTCTTCGTGCGTCCGCAGCGCCTGAGCCTTGCGCGATATTAGCACAATCTCGTCCTGTCCGCTCGTAAGCAAGGCGCTGACAAGTTTGTCCCCTTCGTCCAGTTTTATCGCGATTACGCCGCGTGTTTTTGCGTTGGAAAAATCGCTGGTCATCACTTTTTTTACGGTGCCGCGCGAGGTTCCCATGAAAAGATAATGCTCATCTGAAAATTCCTTGAATGAAACTATTGTGGTAATTTCTTCGTTTGGCGAAACTGTCAGCAGGGTTTTTATATGAGCGCCTTTCGATGTCCGCGAGCCTTCCGGCAATTCATGCACTTTCATCCAGTACGCTTTGCCCGCGCTTGTAATAAACATTATGTATTCATGCGTGGACGCGACAAATATTTGTTTTACAAAATCATCTTCCGCAAGTTTCGCGCTTATGCTTCCCTTGCCGCCGCGCCCCTGATTTCTGTACGCGGAAACGGGAACACGTTTTATATAACCCATATTGGAGATAATTATCATCATCTCTTCTTTTCGTATTAAGTCCTCAATGTCGATGCTTTCAATTTCACCGTCAAGTATTTCCGTCCGCCGCTTGTCACCGAATTTTTCGGAAATCTCGTTTGTTTCATCTTTTATAACGCCGCGTAGTTTTTTTTCATCCTCAAGCAGCGATTTTAAGTAAGCTATCTGTACCTTAATTTCTTCCAGTTCTTTTTCGATTTTTTCAACTTCAAGATGAGTAAGCCGCCCCAAACGCATATCGACGATGGCCTGTGCCTGCGCTTCGACACGCTCGTCAATCTCGTCATTTGTATATTGAGCGGGTTTCGCGCGGGCTGCCGGATACAAAAAGCGTTCTTTTAGCCCGGCTTTCGCGCTGTCAATGTCCGCGGCGGCTTTAATAAGGGCGACAATTTCATCAATGTTCGCCATAGTGATTAAAAGTCCGTTCAGTATGTTTTCACGCGCCAGCGCCTTTTTTAGGTCGAATTTGATGCGCCGCGTAACAACGTCAATGCGGTGTTCAACAAAATACTGTATCAGCTCTTTTAGGTTAAGACAGCGCGGTTTGCCGTTCACAAGGGCAAGGTTGATGATGCCGAAGGTCGATTGCAGCGGTGTCTGCGCGAAAAGCTGGTTTAACACAACTTTGAGCATGGCGTCTTTTTTTAATTCTATGACGATGCGCATTCCGTCACGGTCGGATTCATCGTTAGCGTTCGATATTCCGTCTATTTCTTTTTCGCGTACAAGTAAGCCTATGCGTTCAAGCAGTAATTTTTTATTAACGTTATACGGTATTTCTGTAAAAATTATCAGTTCTTTGCCGTTTTTAGCGGTCTCAATGTTGAAGCGTCCGCGCATCAACACTTTTCCGCGCCCCGTCTTGTAAGCTTCCCGTATGCCGTTTCTGCCGAAAATGATGCCGCCTGTCGGAAAATCCGGCCCGGTAACAATACGGGAAAGCTCCTCTATGCTGATTTCAGGCTTGTCGATATACGCGCAGACGGCGGCGCAAACCTCCACCAGGTTGTGCGGGGCCATGTTTGTCGCCATTCCAACCGCAATGCCGCTGGATCCGTTAATGAGCAGGTTCGGAACGGCGGCGGGCAGTGTCAATGGCTCTATTTCGGATTCATCAAAGTTCGGGACAAAATCAACGGTATCTTTCTTCAAATCGGTAAGAATTTCATCGCCCAGCCGCGAGAGTCTTGCCTCGGTATAACGCATCGCGGCGGGCGGGTCGCCGTCTACGCTGCCAAAGTTGCCCTGCCCGTGCACCAGCGGGTAACGCAGTGAAAATTCCTGCGCCATACGCACAAGGGCGTCATACAGCGCCAAATCGCCGTGCGGGTGGTATTTACCCATTGTATCGCCGACAATGCGGGCGCATTTTTTTGTGGCCGATCCGGGGTGAAGTCCAAGTCCCGCCATCGCGTACAAAAGCCGCCGGTGAACAGGTTTTAAGCCGTCTTTTACATCGGGAAGCGCCCGCGAAACGATAACTGACATCGCGTAATTTAAATAATCGGTTTTTACTTCGTCTTCAATCGCAAGCGCTATGATTTTACCGCCGCCTGCAGGCGCGCCTGCCGCCGTAGTTTGTGTCTCTATGTCTGCCATGGAAAATAATCCTTAAGTTTCAGGTCTATGCTCTCTTATTCTATCAAAAACTCACAAAAACATAACCCCCCCATTTGCCATGGAGGCACATGCGCTCCGCGCCGGCATACCCAAAGCGGCCTTCACTCCGTGCCGTCAGGTACGAAAACGGCGCTTTGCATACGCGCCCGCCAGCGGGTTTCAATGCGCTCCGCGCTAACATACCCAAAGCGGCCTTCACTCCGTGCCGTCAGGTACGAAAACGGCGCTTTGCATACGCGCCCGCCAGCGGGTTAAAGTCCGCTACGCGGCTGTTGTCAGCGTTTAGTCCGTCACTCTTCACTCCTAATTGCTCATTGATAATTGTTAATTTTTTACCTTTTACCTTTTACCTTTTCCTTTTTACTTTTAAAAAGGATGCGTTAAAATTCGTATACAGATTCTTTTTCGCCGGTGTCTATAAAAATGAGTTTTATGCCGCCGCGCTCAATGACGGTTTTGTCGTCAAACTGGGTGTGCCCGACGATTTGATTTAGGCCGGGGACAGGGTTATCGATAAGGGATTCTGGTCTAATCCAGATGGGGCTTTGGCTTGGGTCATCGCCGTAAATGTCGTAACCGTTGAACGCAAGGATGCCGCGGCTGCGCTTGAATGCCTCGTTTATTTCTTCGATGTTTTTTATTCCGGTGGAGCGCATCCTTTCAAAAAAAACGTTTGATAAACCGGCGTGTGATATGATGTATTTGTCATCCGTAACATAAATGATTTTTAGCATATCTATGTTTTGTTCCAGAATTTCATTTATGGCGCGGCAATGCCTGTCCTGAAACCGTGAATACCGCTGCAGCGGCACTCCGCTTAAATTTAAATAGTGATAGTCATGATTTCCTAAACACAATTTAAGACGGGGATCGCTTCGCGCCGCCTCGCATATTTCTTTGAAATTCTGATATTCCTTCGCAAACGATGCCGGGTATCCGTCAAAATAATCGCCTAAAATATAGAATTCCGTAAAATCCTTGTCTAAATAATTTTTCCAGTACGGCCTGCCGTGAATATCGCCGATGGCTATCCGCATCGTAACCTCTATATTGTTAATTGCTCATTCAAATGTCCACTGATTACACTGGTCCCCTTTTTACCTTTTCCTTTTTACCTCTTACTTGTCACTCCTCACTCCTCATTGATAATTGCTCATTATTCATTGTTAATTGCTATGTTTTACTCGGTTTATCAGATTCGCCTGATAACCCGCACCAAAACCGTTATTGATGTTTACGACCGATATACCGGGGGCACAGGAAGTCAGCATACCTAGCAGTGCGGAAAGTCCGCCAAACGAGGCCCCGTAGCCAACACTGGTCGGAAGCGCGATTACCGGAGCCGCCACAAGCCCCGCTATCACGCCGGCAAGCGCCCCCTCCATGCCCGCACAGGCGATTATTACACGGGCCGCGCGGATTTCGTCAAGGCGGTTGAACAGGCGGTGTATGCCCGCTACGCCAATATCATTGATCATGCGCACATTGCTGCCAAAGAATTCCGCCGTACGCGCCGCCTCCCAAGCGACATTAAGGTCTGATGTCCCGGCTGTCGTTACAACGACAAGCCCTTCCCGTTCAGCTTCCGTATACAGTCTGCCTATGCTCAAGGTCCGGCTTAACTCGTGATACACAGTTTCGCCGAATACGGCGGCTTGTTCCGCAAGCTCTTTATCCGCTTTTGTCGCAAAAACCGGCAGCCCGTGCTCCCGCATTTTTTTCATTATGGACAGGGACTGCTCGTGGGTTTTGCCCGCGCAGTACACGACTTCGGGATACGCCGTCCGCGACTCCCGCTGTAAATCTATGTCGGCAAAACCAAGGTCGCCGTGATAGAAGGCGCTTATGCGTTTTTCAGCTTCGTCCGCGCCTATCTTGTTTTGCGCAAGCATCTCGAGGATTTTAGAAATCGCCGTATTCACGTTTTATAGTATCCTCCGCTTCATCAAGGGATATATTCTTTTTACGCGCAAGTTTTTCACGGTCGCGGTACTCAATCTTTGTACGGCTTCTTTTTTCGTCAATAAATACAGTTTTTATCTCCGCCTCCCCATCGCCGTACTTTATCAAACGCTGTTCGCGCGGCAGTGATACGCGGCGCACGGCCGTTTCCCTAAAACCTATGGCGCTTGATTTTTCAAAGATGACGGAACGAATGTCTTGAAGTTTTAATTGCCGGCAGAGAACAGAGACTATGACGCCGGGACGGGATTTTTTCATTACGCAGGCGGTAAACGTTACGTCCAGAGCCCCCGCGTCAAAAAGCCTGTCCATCAAAAAACCAAGCGCCTCGCCGGTCATATCATCAATATTTGTTTCCAGCATGACAAGCTCTTCACTTATCCAGTCAGCGCCGCAATTTTGCGCGTAATTTTGAGTGCAAGATTGCGCGTACGATTGCGCCTCCTCCCGCCACGAAACGGCAAGCACATTCGCTTTATCCAGTTTTCGCGTCCCTATGCCGTAAGCCGTCTTAATCTGCCTGAACGAGGCGTTTGTAACAAAAGCGTCCACGCTCGCCGCAAGAATTGCGGCGCCTGTAGGCGTTGTCATCTCCTTGTTGAAACCGCCCGTCCGCACGGGAAGCCCTTCGCAGAGTTTCAACGTAGCGGGCGCGGGTACGCTAAGAATTCCATGGGCGCATTTTACCTCGCCGCCGCCCAATTCTATCTCGCCTGCGGTAATTTTTTCAGGTTTTAATATATCAAGGCAGATCGCGCTTCCGACAATATCAATGATTGAATCGAGCGCCCCGACTTCATGAAACGTAACATCATCAACCTGAACGCCGTGAATCTCGGCTTCGGCGGCGGCTATTCGTGAAAATATGGCGGCGGCGCGTTTTTTAGCCCCTTCAGTTATTCCTGACTGTTCGATAATAGCGCGTATGTCCCGCCATGAACGGTATCCCGAATGATGATCATGCTGTTCCGTGTGATGGTGTTCATGCTGATGCCCGCTATGATACCCCTGTTGTACGCCGTCCTCATCTTCAATATGCACAACGGCGCGCGTCCCGGTAATGCCGCAGCGCTCGTCTTTGATAAAATCAATAGACCAGCCCGCAAGATTGAGGCGGTCTAACTCTTTGAGCAACTGCTTTGCGTCCACGCCAAGGTCAACAAGAGCGCCCAGCGTCATATCGCCGGAAATGCCCGCAAAGCAGTCAAAATGCAGTGTTTTCACTGTGAAGTTTCCTGTGTACGGTTAAGACTGCCCATAATGTAGCCTTCAAGCTCAAACGCGGCGTACAGGAAGCCCAGCGATTTTATCTTTTGCGCGGCGCGGTCAAGGAGTATCTCGTCAAAGAAGCGTTTACGCTCGTTACGCGCTACCTCGATACGGGCAATGTCGCCATGAGAGCGCACACGAAACTGTACAAAGCCTTCAGCGCGTAAAAAATCTTCCGCTTTTTCTATACGGGAAAGTTTTTGACTGTCTATGCGCTCACCGTAAGGGATGCGGGAAGCAAGGCAGGCAAACGCCGGTTTATCCCATGTCGGCAAACTAAAGCGCTTTGACAATTCCCGAATCTCCGCCTTGTTTAAGCCTGCCTCACGGAGCGGGCTGCAAACTTTTAACTCGGCAAGCGCCCGCAATCCGGGACGGTAATCGTTTAAGTCGTCCATATTCGAACCGTCAAAAACGACTTCGGCGTTATATTCACGCGCCGCGTCTATGATCTTGGCGAATTCTATCTTTTTGCAATAGTAACAGCGGTCGCGCGGGTTAGCCGCCACTTCCTCATCAATATGATCTTCATTAACAATGATATGCTTTATACCTGTAAGAGCGGCAATCCGCTTTGCCCAGTCGATTTCACTCCGCGGCAGCATTGGAGAAACAATCGTGACGGCAACGGCATTATTTCCCAGCGCCGCTGCCGCCGCGTGGCAAAGAAAAGAACTATCAACGCCGCCGGAAAACGCGACGGCGGCGCTTTTTGTACTGATGATAAAACGGATCAGCTCGTTATATTTTTCATCTAAAGACACGTAAACCTATCTTTTTGCCGCGCCGTTTATAAGCTGGTTAATTGACGCGACATGCGCGCTTTTTATGCCGGCGCTTATAGCGGTTTTTTTGATCCCGCCGCCGGCAGCCTCATTCGAATCATAGAAACGAATATAAGTATACTTAACGCCGTTTATCGTCTGTGTAGAGAGATACCATGTCGCGTAAAGATTCCGTATCTGACTATTCGGCTGTATCTGCTTAACCGTAATAAATGCAGACTCGGGCAAATTCACTTTTTCCGTTACCAGCGCGGTGTAAACCGTGTCCTGTCCAACGGCTGTAGTAGTAAACGTCGCTACCGTACCGTTTTCTCCAACGCTGTTAATTACCGCGTTTTTGGTAACGCTCAAGCCTTTGTTGAAAATCTTGGGCTGATTTTCTATATCATGCAGTACCGCGTACAGCTTTTCGATAGGTACCTGCGTAATGGCCTGCACTTCGGCTGACATTCCTATCCAGTTGTTATCGCTGCCATCAACAAAAGCAACGTTTGAGTCGATAATAACAGGTTTATCAGCCTTAAGCGTACTTAAATCCGTATTCGGCGCGACCCCTTCCGTATTGCGCTGCTGGGCAAACGCGGCCGCGGAAACCAATGTTAAAATCAAAATCACAAAAAGATTTAAAAAGTTTTTCATGTTTTGAGTATACATCAAAAAAAATTTTTTGAGTAGCTGTCAGCGAATATATGTCAACAACAGCGGTTCAGGCTTAGCTCATGGATTAAAAGGCCGGATATTGATGGCACTCACAGTTTGGGCGTACCCGGTGCTCCACGCCGGGTCAACGCTTGCGTTGAGCCCGGGCAGCAATTAAAAACTGGAAAGCTAAATCGTTATAGTATAAAGACTTACAAACCCGGCACTTTTGCCGTGTTTTTTTAGGGAACTCTTCGAGCTTCGTCTATGAAGCCGCGTAAACCGTCCGCGGCAGCAAAGCTGCCGCGTTATGCGAAGTGTGCCCTTGACACTTTTGCGTTACCTCAGTTTACTAAGTCCTCATCCGCTACCGTATAAGAAGATAGAAGCACCCCATCGGCATCGAACATACTGAAGTCATTTCCCTCACGTTCAAGCAGATATTCGGTTGTTTCGCCGGTGATTTCCGTCACCCTCACAGAGAGTGTGCCATCCTCATTTTTGACTGCCGCGAGGCGGTTCCCGTTTCCATCGGTTTGTTCAAATGAGTCGCCTGCCGCAGTAACAATAATGTTATCGCCGGTCCAGAACTCAATAGTATTGAAAATAAATGTATCGGCGAAAATACAAATTGGATAGACAATTGGCACTCCAATTATCCAGTTCACTACCGCCCCGACCCACTTCCCACCGAGGTTGCCAATAAAAGGATGCGCCTTATTGAACAGCGCATATTGACCGGCACAGCCGCTCAAACTCATTCCCGCAATAAATACCACGAGAACCATACTCAAAATCCGTTTCTTGATACTCATACAAATACTCCCAACTAAAGATAGGTGTTACATACATAACTCTTTAGGGGTAGCATATTAATCAAACCGTGTCTACAGGTCAGGGAGAATTTTCCAAATTTTGGGGCACATGGCGCATAACGTCCGTGATAGTCGACACCAAGGAATATGGTTTAGTCGCAGTCATGCCAACTGGTATGTCGCAGGTTTCGTCTGTGAACTTCGCTGAGGGATTGAAAGTCGGCGATACAGTCAAGAAGGGCGATGACTTAGGCTATTTCTTGTTCGGCGGCTCGGATATTGTCATGATCTTCCAGCAGGACGTAAAGTTCGATTTGACTGTCAAAAAAGACGGCAATTATTGGGAACACGTGCTCATAGGCGAAGAGTATGGCAAACTGACAAAGAACTAAACACCCACCGCCTAAAGCTAAACTTGGCCCACAGAATTGTTTAACCGCTAAGTCGAAGAAGTCGAAAAAGTTTTTTGTAATTCAAAACTATTCGATGTATACCGTCTTTGAATGACCGTACATTAAAATTAAATAAAAATCCCCGCCGCAGAGGCGCAAACAAGTTTGCGCGCAAATTTGCGACTCAACTGCGTTGAGCTTGGGAAGAAAGCGCGATGAATCGCGGCAAAGCAAAACTCCATTTCTGGATGCTAACGCGGAGCGTTAGCACACACAATAATAACAACAAATACCAAGCAGTATTTATTCTTATATCTTATTATATAATAAAGAATTAGTCAACAGAAAAATAATATCTGCACACACCAAGTAACACCATTTAATACCAAAATATAAATTATATTGCTATCAGAAATGCTATCAGGAACAAAACAGCCGCAAACAAAACAACCAAAAACACAATATACCCCCTCAAAATAAAACCACCCAGAAGGCGCGAGGAAGCCCGCTACAGCGTCAGAACGCCACTTTCCGTATCAATTTACGTTTTATGCCAAACACCCCCCTTAAAACCCCGCTATCGCAAAAACACCCATTTAATTTTCAAAAACAAAATCACGGCGGCGGCAAGCGAATGATAAAAAACATTTTTCATCAAAACCGCAAAACAAAATAGGCACAGAAAAAATAACACAAACAAAAAATATTCTTGCGGAAAAAAATAAAAACCATTCAGGAAAAGCACAATGAATTATAAAATCATCACAACAAAGAAGCGCCGCCAGCCTTCCCTACGGTCAGTCAGACGGCGCACCCCTACCAACAGACAACCCCCGCAAAGCGGCAAGCCGCCAGACCTCCCTACGGTCGGACAGACGGCTTGCCGCTT
>JAISCO010000294.1 GCA_031265535.1 Spirochaetaceae bacterium
ACAGCTTCTTTGAATTTTGTGGAAAAAGCGGGCTTTAGACCGATTTTTCCAAGAGCTTGTTCCAAAACCATGCGCTTCAGCGCATAGTCGATTAGTTTTGGAACAAGCTCAGGCAACAGTAAGTTTTTTGGGACCTACGCCATGCTGCTGCCTTACCCAAGCACACGCTCACTAGGAAAGCGTGCCGTTTTTTGGGCGGGGCGCGGCTATTATGCAGCCGCAAACTTGTTTGCGCGTTTGCCGATGATGTATGGAAATAGCGCCACCCTCCTGAATTCAGGAAGATTAGCCACAAATTAACAATTAGCAATGAGCAGTTAAGAATGAGCAATGCAGGCAGACGCATATGCAAAGCTCCCTTGCCTTACCAAAAGCAGAGGCTGAAACCACGCTTCCGGGATGCTAACGCGGAGCGTATGTAAAACCCGCTGGCGGGTTGACAAAGTAATATGTTTTAGCTTATCGTGAATATAAACGCCCAGATGGTGGAATTGGTAGACACGCTGGTTTCAGGTACCAGTGCCGTTACAAGCATGGGAGTTCAAATCTCCCTCTGGGCAAATGAGGGCAGCTTCATCATCATACGCTATAACTGCCATGACAAAGAAGAGGCGCACGGCGGGCCCCTCCGAAATGCCTAGTTTAGAAATGTTACCGAAAGGCTTGTAAATTAAGTGAAATATTTCCACAATTAGCAATGAAACCGATATTGTTTTTATTATTGAATTCACTCGCTTTGACGGGCATACATTTATTTGCCTTGCCGCTTGACAGTTTGACGGACGAAGTGGTACGGGCGGAACTGTTGCGGGGAAAAACCTTAAACGAAACACAGTTTGATTCCATACATCCGGTTCTTATGCCGGACTATGAACCTGTCCGCGTATTATTTGATAAAAGCAGCGCCGGACTAAAACCCTCGCTGCTTGCCGAAACCCTTTATTTGTACAAAAAACCCGCTCCGTACAGCGGTGAAGATGAAAATGCCGGATGGCAAAAAGCCGAAAAAACCGCCGTACTGAACGCGCTTGCTTCTATCAGTTCACTATCCGGGATACAGTATTATTCAGCAAGCCGCAAAAATATGCGTGTGTTTTATGCGGAATCGTCCGTAATAGACGATCCGCTAAGGAAAGTCCCGCAGGCTGACCCTGTTTTTACAGATGAGATACCGGCTAATTTTACGCTTTACGCGCGTCAAAAGGATTTAACCTTTGGTGATAACATATACAAGTATGATTATAGCATATACGACAGCGCAATCATATTTACGCAGACTAATTATACTACGCTGAGTTACGGGATCATTCCGGCGGCGGCAAAAGGAAATCTTTGCGTCATTGCCGCCGTGATTGACGCCGGTGAATATTTTTTGATATATGCCGCAAGTTTGGCAAAAGTTCCCTCGATCCCGTTTTTTAATAAAAGAGCCGGCACATCATTCGCGTCACGGGCCGAGGCATTGATAAAATGGTTTACGCGGTCTCTTGACCGTTAGGCAAGAACACAAGAACAATATTCGTCTTCCGGTCTTGAGACCGCTACCCACAATTTGAAAGATGTCAAGACACTAGTGGACTGATTAGACTAAAAAAAAAGAATTTTACCGCCAAGTCGAATAAGTCAAAAAAGTAGAAAAAGTATCACTTTATATCCATGTTCTCCAACACTTCAAGGTCGTTCCGCACTTGGGCATTATCGGGATCGAGTTGCAAAGCCTTCTCCCAATCCGCGCGGGCATGGGCGTAATCCTTTTTCTTAGCGTAGACGACGCCCCGGTTATTGTACGAATCAGCATCATTGGGGTTGATCCCTATGGCTTGGCTGTAGTCCGCGATGGCTTTGTCATACTCCTCTTTTTCAGAGTAGGCGGCGCCCCGGTTATTGTACGCCTTCCAATAATTGGGGTCTATAAGTATGGCTTGATTATAGTCTTCGATAGCCCGGTCGTAGTCCCCTTTTTTGTCGTAGGCGCGGCCCCGGTTCTTGTACGCTTCGGTGTTTTCAGGATCAATCCATATTATTTCTGAATAGGCGGCGATAGCCCGGTCATATTCACGCTTGTCTTCAAAACTTTGCCCGGCGCTGAACAGTTGTTCGATTCTTTGGGCATTGGCCTCGCCGTCCTGTCCGCTCTGGGCAAAACACACCACGACAGCCATTACCGCGACGGTTAATCCTAATACCGCTCTTTTCATCATGCTTTACTACTCTTAACACAATTTTTTTCAAATGTCAACAGATTACACGCAGATTACACGCTTGTATCAGCAATTTTACTTTTAGAAAATTTATGGTAAAAAGGAAAAGATAAAGGAAAAAGTAACAGGTAAAAAGGAAAAGAGAATATTAGAAACTTTTTACTTCTTACCGCTTATTTCTTACAAGGGGGGAAGCGCATCAATCATAAACCGTTAAAATTTTGAAGTTTATGATGAACTTTTTGTTACGGCGCGGCAACGTAGTTGCCGACCACTCGCTACATAGTCCTCATTCCGCTGTGCTCCATTCCGGTTTTGTCCTTATCTTTAGGGTAAAGCAGGCGGCAAAACGTCAGGCATGAGTGACTCCAACAGCGAAAGCTGTTGGCATGGTAGGAGGGACTTTCTATGGAAATGAAAGCCTCCATCCAGTGCACCGCACTATCCTTCCTTATAGGGTAAAGC
>JAISCO010000300.1 GCA_031265535.1 Spirochaetaceae bacterium
ATTACCTGCGGTGATGAGCCAAAGCGGCTTGTCAGCTGAGCAAGCGGAGACAACGGAGGCCGAACTCGCCGCAAGAAACGAAGCGGTACCGCAGGCTCAGAGGGCTGCGTTACCGCAAAGCAAGAACAAGAGGGTAAGGGAGTCCGAACCTGCCGCAAGGAACGAAGCCGCGCCGCAGGTTCAGAAGGCTGCATTACCGCAAAACAAGAACAAGAGGGTAAAGGAGACCGGTGTTACCGGGAAAAAACGAAAAAAAGCAGGATAAAGGCTATTTTCTGGTTGACTTTTTATAGGAGGAATTAGCAATGCCGGCGGCTGCGTATGCCAACCGCTATTTGCGGACCCGGCGGCAGAGGCCGAAGTCCGATTTAGGTATGCCGGCGCGTAGCGCATGTAAACCCACTGGTGGGCGCGGAGCGTATGAGAACCCGCTGGCGGGGGCGCTTAGCTGAAGAGCTGCCTGCATTCAAGATAATAGCGTTTTTCAGAGGCGCTTCCCATAGAAAAACTCTTTCGCGGAAGCGGGCCGCTTTTTGCTATAGTCTCAAACAGTCCGTTTTTGTTGAACGGCGGAAATAGTATCCCGGCGGCGGACGGCGAAGCGGCAAGGTGGAACAGTTCTTCTGCGCCGTGTATATAATCTATTTTCTGATTCGCCAAAAGCGGGTCTATATCCACAGCGGGCGATTTACTGCCGGAATATTTAACGAGTACGCATCTTTTACCGGAGATTATGCCGCAACGGTTTTCCTCAACGCCCGCTTCAGAAACCAAATGCCGCAAGCGCTCCACGCCGTCAAGTTCTTGAAAAGAAAAATCCGGCAAGATTTTGAAATTTCCCAGTATTTTATCAGCGTCTGTATTAAAAACTATACGGTGTATCGGCTCAAAAATGATTGCGGGGTCGTACAAGTTTACAACTTCTACCAGCGCATAACGCGCCGGATGCTCGTTTATGCCGTCATCGCCCGCGTGCGCCGCCTTGTATTCATCCCATACTGCTTTTGCGGCCGCAAGTGAATGGTTACCGTCTCCAACAGCAAACAATAGCGGGTTTTCACTGTTAAAACGAGTTATTGATTCACGCGCAAGATGTTCAAAAACGTCCACGATCAGCGCCCAGTCATTTTTCCGGTACAGGAATTTGCAGCGCACACTGCCGCCCCCCATCATTAGAGGCGTGTTATACACTACAGGAGCTTTTACCAGCAACTTTAGCAGCAGCGATACAAGAATATTCTGGTGGTCGTTAATCAGCAGCATAATATGCGGCGTCTCCATAGCGGCGCCTCTGCGGACCTCCATGCGCGGCGGCAGACGTTCCGGTACCGTGCCTTCGGTGGCGCGTATTATACTTTGGGAGTCGGAGCGCCAGCCATAACGTTCTAAATCAACGCTAAACATTAATCCGCGCCGTGTACCGCTCTGTGTCGTCCGTTCGATAAACGCGCCCGCCTGTCTGGGAGGATTAAGAATCGCGTCCGCCGTAAACATTCCCGCGAGATAGCCCCGCATCGTTTTATGAATACGGTCAATCCGCTCCGCGCTGCCGCCCTGGTTTAGATAAATTTCGGGGTATATGATGTTGAGTGTAGACGGCGCCCTACCCGTGAAAGCGGCGGCTTTTTCCCAGTATCCGGCGTCCTGCGTGAATTGATCGCATGCCACCACCGCCCATTTTTGCAGGTCAACATTTTTCGCCGGCAAAATTATCTGGGGTATTTTTATCCCCAGAAAAGCGAGATGCTCATATACTTTATGCATAAAAGTAATTCTAACCCAAACCGCGCGCTCTTACAAGCCAGAGTGAAGGAAGAAGGAAGAGGTAAGAAGGAAGAGGTAACAATGAACAATTAAGAAGGCGGCTTTTGATAGGGCATGGGCAATAGGCTCTGAAATTAACAATGAGGAATGAAGGAAGCGGTAAGTAAGGAATCTTTTCCTTTTTACTTGAATCCCCTTTTCCTTTTTACTTGAATAGGAGGGGGTCCACTGATTACGCAGATTACACTGATTTTTGGAGTATCGGCGCTATAACTGATCGGAGCGGGCGTAATTCGCGTAATCAGTCGCCATTTATGGCGCAATCAGCGGACAAACAGAAAAACGGAGAAGGATTTTTTCACTTTTTCCCTTTTACTTGAATGAGAAACCTGCTGGCAGGCGGCTTAACATCGGCTTTGTTTCATGCTAACTTTAACGCGAGGTACAGACAGCATGAAAAACTTTGCGCGTTTTTTGATTTTTTTAAGTTTATGCGTCATTACCGTGTTTATAATAACATTTGGAATTGCGTTATTGCGCAATTGGACAAGCGCCGTAAGCCTTGTACCAATAACAAACAGTATACCGCTCGACGAGCTAATAAAATCCGCTGGCTGGACACTGCCGTTCACCATCTACCTCACTATAATTCTTTCCATGAATTGCGGCAAAAAACTGAAAATTGCCCCACCGCTTGTTTTTATATTCGTTACCGCTTTTACAAGCTTCTTTGCGTTTGGCGTTTCCAGCGGCTTCAAAAACTTCAGTAACATGGCTGCGCCGCCTTTAGCGATAAATCACGGCACGCTTGGATACCCCGGCCTCATACTTTCACGCGCCGGTGTAATCATAACAATGCTCGACCAGCCGTCGAATGAAACCGGCAGCCGCGTAGTTTCAATAGAAGATCAGCCATTCATATATCAGAAAGTGCCGGTAGGAGCAGACGGAACGCTTATCAAACTGCCGCCCGTACCATTTCGCTATAAAGACGCATGGCTTTCGAACAGCGTTTTGAACGACCTTTTCATAAGCGGGCGCAATATTGCCGTCCGTCTCAATGAAGGATATGTATCATTTTGGGCATGGCTCTTTGCCCTAATAATACTCCTTGTTTCGTTAGGCTTTATATTCGATCTAAGCAGATGGCCGCTTGCTAATGTTTTTCTAAGCATTCTGGCCTTTCGCGGCATACTTGCTTTTGAAGTCTTTTTGAATTCGGACGAAGTAATTGCTTATCTTAAAGAATTTTCGCGCGGCATACTGCCGGATATGTTTATCACCCCAGTTATTTTAAGCGCCATTGCCGTTTTAATTTTAATCTACCGCATACTGCTTTTTTTATCTCACTTCTCCAGTGAAAAATTAAAAAAAGCGGACTAACGCCTTATTCGAAAAATCCGGTTTAATACCCCGCCGCAAATTTGCGTGTTTGCTGCGGGGGGTCATTTTATATAGCAAATATTTTTTACTTTTCTCTCGGGTATTTCAATTATATTGTTTTCCTTGTACCCAATAACCATCGATGTAATTGGCTTATATCCTTGTGGAATTTTTAATTCTTTCATTAATTCCCCATTTTTATCATAATCAAATGCCTGCAAAGGAAAATATAACCAGCAACTGCCTAATCCAATAGATTCTGCCGTTAATAATATATTTTGAGTTACAGCCGAGCAATCATATACCGCACACGGAGAATTTTCTTTGTTTGATATTATTATTAATGCCGGTGCATTATATAAACAATTAAAATCATCATTGTTTCCCAAGTCTTTCAACCATTCCATTTCTGATTGTTTGGCGGCTTCTTTAGCCAGTAAATTTAATTTATCCAAAATATTTTTATTTTGAATAATTGTAAAATGCATATCTTGTTCAATATCTCTGCCGCCGTGAGGAGCATAAAGACCTGCCTCAATTATTTTATTTAAGTCATTTTCAGAAATTTGTTTTTCCGAAAATTTCCTAATGCTTCGCCGTTGTTTTATAATTTTTATGGTTTCATTTTCTATCATAATATTTCCTCCAAGCTATATTTTATACAATATTTTAATAATGTCAAGTATTTTTTTGAATATTCTTACAAAAAATTTTTGGCGGTATTTCGCATAACGTTCCGGCTGTTTACGACGTTTTGGCGGCCCGGATAAGCAAACACGTAGTGTTTGCAGGGCCGACAAAATGTGGGTGGAGTGAGGCGTAGGAATGGAGCGTAGCGGAATGACCTAGCCAAACGGAACCCCGAGCCGCCTACTGGCGGCGAAGCATATACAGTCCGCGGCAACGAAGCTGCCGAGTTATGCGAAATTGCCGCTTTTCGATAATTTTAATAACATGAGCCTGTTCCAAAACTAATTGACTATGCGCTAAAGCGCATGGTGCGAACCTTCGGTTCGATGGAACAAGCTCAGAACATTAACATAAAGCGTTAATAATTTCCTCTTTCATACAGAATACATACAATTTCAATACCCGTCAAATTTTTTTATAAAGAGAAATTTACTTACCCCAGCCTTTCATTCAGGGCCTCCTGCAGCACCCGGGAAAGACTCAAGCTGGATTGCACTGCCTTATCGTCCATCCATTTGGGTATACTGACCGTCCGCTTGACCGCGCGGCCGTCCTTAATTTCCGCGCGGATGAGGTTCACGAATTCGCCGGCAGATGTTTTTATCTTTTCTGCCGGTGAGGCTTTGGGTATCTCCTGCTTTTTATCCGCAAGACAGAGGCTCTTTCAAAACTTCAGTTTTGAAAGAGCAACCTTTAAAAATAGCAGTTTTGTAGGCCGTAGGCCGAAAAACTGCAAGAGTCTCTGCAAAACTAACCGAGTTTTGCAGAGACTCGATAATCAATCCATTGGGTTAATGCCGCCTGCGCCATATACATGGCGTTTCCCAATGTCTTGCCCTCGCTGATACAACCGGGTAAATCAGGATACATGATAGTGTAGCTTTCGTCTTCGTTTCTGTGAAAGATCGCGGGATAGATATATTCCATTTTGTTTTCCTTACTCAATACAAAATTCTTAACCCCATAAGGACGATCAACAGGTGAAGCAGTTCCCCGGTTTCTATTGCGGCCCCCAGGGTATCTCCGGTATACCCTCCCAGGGCGTTCCGGTAGAGGCGGGCGAAAAAGAGGGCGTTGATGACGCCCGCCACCGGCGGCAGGATAAGGAGGAGCGCTGTTGGGAAGGGTCCTTCTGCGAAGGGAAGGCCGAACCCCGCGGGGGTAAAGC
>JAISCO010000383.1 GCA_031265535.1 Spirochaetaceae bacterium
CCCCTGCGACGCCGTAAAAGTCGTGGACAATGCGCCGGTCGTCAGAGCCCCGTGAACCGCCCCCGCAGCCCCCGCCTCGCTCTGCATCTCGTAAACCTTCGGGATCGTCCCCCAAAGATTCTTCCGCCCCTGAGCGGAAAACTCGTCCGAAGTCTCCGCCATCGGCGAGGATGGCGTAATCGGATATATCGCGATAACCTCACTGCACGCATGAGCCACATGCGCCGCGGCAGTATTGCCGTCTACCATAACCATTTTTTTGTCTGCCATTGCAAATCCCTCTTTAAGAATGAAATAAGAATACACTAATTATACCCTGACCTGCCAAAAAATGCAAGTAGTCTCTTTTATCAACAAACCTGTCAGCAAAGCGGCATCGCTATCTTGCACGTTAAGTTATTATGGGCGCATTTTCGGCGCAAGCGCCGAAAACCGGGCTTTCCGAAGCCCCCGCCGTAAAATCCCGCTACACCGCTGCCCCGCATGGACTCAGGCGGGACCGGCTTTTTTTAATGGGGTGCGGATAACGAGCGGGGCATAGCGGTTTTGTTACCCCGGTCCTCGCGGACACTTGTTGCGACAACCCGCGCCGACAGGCCGTGAGTCTTCAAGTCCTGTTAGCAAATGTCCCCTGAATTATGCCGACCGTCAAGAAACAAGTTGACAGAATTAAGTCCATAATATAGAATAATATAAAGTTTGAAGCTGTTTCAAAACTCCAGTTTTGAACAGTCCGTTTTTTGAATGAATACGGAGGCATTGATGATTGAAAACTTTAAAAGCAAATCCCCTTTAAAATGGGATGTGAAAACATTAATTTTTGTCTTTGTTGGCGGTTTCACGGTTATTTATATTCTCTCACTTTTAACAAATGCGGCGGAGGTGGCTTTTCTCATGGCTCCTTTTGGCGCAAGCTGTGTTTTGGTTTTTGCGGCATGGGAAGCGCCGCTTGCCCAACCGAGAAATGTCATAGGCGGGCACTTTTTGACATCGGTTACTGGACTCATAGTCTCTCAATTATTGGGCAACCATCCTTGGAGTTTAGCGATAGGGGTAGGTTTGGCGCTAGTTGTCATGGTTTTGACAAAAACAACTCACCCGCCCGCCGGAGCCAACCCGATTATTATCATTACAAGTAATTCCACTTGGCAGTTTTTACTTTTTCCCGTATTAACCGGTTCAATAATATTAATAATAATGGCTGTTTTATTAAATCGTTTTGTTTTCCGGCGGACGTATCCGAAATTTTGGTACTGATGTCGTACTTCTATAGTGCTTCTGCCCAAAAGATATTAATGCAAAGTCTGCGGGAATCTGCGGCTCAGGCGCCGATGACGGGGATTGTGCTCCCCCTTTGGAAAAACTGGCCACACAACCGGATTGTGGCTGGACTTGCCGGTTTTGTGCGCAAGGGGTCGCAAATCGCGCCTAAAGGCGTTGCGGATTTGCTTCTGGAGGGGCGGGGCCACCGCAGGTGGCCATCGACCGCGCAAGCGGCGGAACCCCCGCAAAGCCCGGTTTTTTGCGGAGCAAAAAATGCGCCCAGATGAAGTTTTTCAAAACCTCCTGTATCGGTTAATTCTTTGCAAGGAGAAGCACTATAACGCCCGTCATTTTTTCACATTTTTGCTGGGCCGAAATGCCTCATTTCAAAATGTTACCGAAAGGCATGGATGCCTCATTTAGAAAATGTTACCAAAGCTGTGTTTTCTCCTGCGACTGGATCCGGTTCGGCTGGGCAAGCCGGTGGCGCAAACGCAGGACCGCCCTGTTGACATTCTGCTGAAGAATGACCGGGTTGTAAAGGGCGCACTGGGCATTGAGGGTGTCCTTGTACGCCTGCCATACCCGGCGTATTCGCGGACAGTTGCGCCGTTCTTTTGTTCGGCAAAACAGTTGCTGTTCTTCTTGCGGTCCCTTGAGCGGGTGAAGGGGAGGTGTTCCTTTTCGCGCCGGATTTCTGCGGCATTGTTGATAAATTCGGAGCCGTTGCCGCTGCGGAACTCCAAAACCGGACGGGGGACGGAGGCTTTGATGTCCGCCAGGGACTGGAATGTCCGCTTGCGGGCCTTGTTGAGGAGGGAATACAGGCAAATCCAGCCGGAAGCCGCGCCGGTGGCGGTCAATGCAAGGATGTACTGGCCGTACGCGGCCTGCCCGCAGCGGCGGACCGTGCCAATCTGCCGGAAACCGGGCGTTTTCCGCTCCTCTCCCGAATAGAAGGCGCGTATCGGGATACGGCTTTTCAGGGACGCGAGGGGTTTGGCGAGGCTTTTCCCCTTCAGCCTGAGCGCGTCCCTGTCTTTTTTGAGGTGCCGGTCTATGGCCGCGGAGCTTGTCTTTTTCAGCTTTTCCGCCGTTTCCTCCGTGACGTGAAACGCCGGCCATCCGGCAATGTACTCTGTCTGCTGCCGCACAAGCGGAGCCAAAATCTTCCCGCATTCGCACCGGAAGAAAGCCCGGACAAGCCTCGGAGCGGCAATAGCCTCACCGGTATATATCCGCTTCCCCCTGCGGTTCGCCGGACGCTTTTTTTCCGGTTTGAGTTTTACCGCCTCCCCGTCCGCACAGGCCAGGACTTCCCGAACCGGCTTGCCGCCCAGGAGCCGGACAGCGGATTTCCGGTGATACCCGGCCAGCCGTGTGAATTCATCGGGCAGAGCCGATTTCTCTTTCTTTTCCGCCTTCCGGTAACGGGGCGTGTATTCCCTCGTTACCGCCTGTTTCTCTTTCATGTTTAACCCCATTCGGATGCCCTCCTTCGAGCATCCTTATTTTAATTTGGGTAACATTTTCAATTTGAGGCATGGGCTCTTTTCGGTAACATTTTTCATGAGGCAACGCGGGGGGGGGGGTTTACAAATGATTGTAAACTCCGCATAATAGATCTGTTCGACAATCCGGGCGGTTATCTATCGGGCTAAAGTCCGCCGAGTCTTGCAAAATGCTCCGTATTTTGCGGTTGTTTAGCGGCTGTTGTTCAGAAACTGAAATTTTCGAACATCACTAATGAAAAAAGGAGGGTTCTATAACCAGATGAAAGAATATTCACTCGAAAACGCGGAGCAGGAAGAAAGATTGCCCTCTCTCGAAGAAAAGAAATTAGCCTCGCTGGAAGAAAAGAAAAAAGCAATAAAAGCTGAGATGAAATCGGCGGATTCCGAAATAAAAAAGGCCCGCCTTGGAAGAGAACTTGGAAAAATTAAATCGGAAATAAAACATATAAAAAATCCGTACGCCGAAAAAACTTATACAGAAATACAAAATTATGCGGAAAGGGAAAATTACAGGTATCGTCTGTTTATAAAAACTATGGAGAAATGCGATTATAAGAAAACGGA
This sequence comes from Spirochaetaceae bacterium, assembly GCA_031265535.1. GTDB lineage: Bacteria > Spirochaetota > Spirochaetia > Treponematales > Breznakiellaceae > JAIRMY01. The sequence goes on from JAISCO010000383.1 coordinate 3,342, forward strand.
GAAATGCGTTTATAGAAAAGTTGTAATTCTGTGCAAAAAATTAAGCAAAAATTGTTCTTTCGAAAGTGAAAAAGACGCGGGAAATTTATGCGCTTTAATATATTGGCTTTATATTTTGGGCAAAGAAGAATTAGCAAAAAAATGTATCGAATTGACTCATAACATACCACTTTCTAATTTACTGTATCCAATGTCTATTTTGCACGGGAATATTATTGACGTAATAACGGTAACAAAAAAATATATCGATAATAAAAATATTAGTTTAAACGAATTAATCGCCGATACTATATATAACGAAGATAAAAAGCCGTATTTTATCAATGAAAATGAGACACTAGTAAAGATGACAGTTCTTGAGATAATCTCGGAATGGTATAAGACAAGAACAGAAGCAAAGCAACAAAGCCTCAGTCAGGAAATAGAAAAAAGCAAGAAGAAAATTCGGAGTACAATAAACAACATGAAATTAAAAGATTTGGTTCAAGAAAGGCAAAAAAAGATTGCCATCAAAATTGAAAAACTCGAAAATAAAATAAAAACACTTGAAAAAGGAATGGATAATATTGAAAATCTGATAATAGATGAGCTTGATTCATTGGAAGTATATACAGGAACAAATATAAATTGAGTTGTTTAAAAACTGAAGTTTCCAAACAACTCTCATGAATAAAAGGGGATTATAAGCCATATGAAAGAATATTCACTCGAAAACGCGGAGCAGGAAGAAAGATTGCCCTCTCTCGAAGAAAAGAAATTAGGGCGTGTTCACATTAAGGAAATCTGATATAATAAACAGATGAAAATAACCCAAGAACAAAAGAAAAAGATAATTCGTCTCTTCCCGAAACCGCGAGGAAACGTGAAAATCGACGGCGGTGTACTCCTTGATGCCTTG
>JAISCO010000389.1 GCA_031265535.1 Spirochaetaceae bacterium
GCGGTGGAGGCCGTGAACTCGTCCAGGATCCGTTTTTTCCCCGCCTTGTCTGCGGTGCGGTATCGAACCGCTACTTCGCGTGTAAGCGCCCGTCTTTGTAGCATAGTAAGCCCCATAAATACCCCCGATAGTCTTTTTGTCGGGTTTAGATTAATGGGCTGCGGTAAGATTTTGACGTGAGGAATTCGCCGCGCCAGGGTAAGATTTAACGTGAGGCAATGCGCCGGCTTCCAAAGATATTTTTGCTGTGCTATAATGAGGCCGATGACAAGGACAGGCATAGGATGGGATTCGCACGCGCTGGCGGCGGGCCGCAGGTTTTTGCTTGGCGGGGTTGAGATCCCGGCGGGAAAGGGGGAAGCCGGCCATTCGGACGGCGATGTTCTCTGCCACGCGATAACTGACGCGATCCTCGGGGCGGCCGCCCTGGGCGATATAGGCGGGTTTTTCCCGCCCGGCGATCCGGCTTTCCTCAACGCGGATTCCCTGGAACTGCTTGAAAGGGCGTACCAAAAAGTCCGCGCCGCGTCCTGGCGCGTGGTGAACCTGGATTGCGTGGTAATCTGCGACAAGCCCAGGGTGCTTCCTTACCGGGAACAGATCCGCGCCTCCCTGGCAAAGGCGCTGTCCCTGCCGGTGGAATCGGTGTTTGTCAAGGGAAAGACCGCCGAAGGGCTGGGCGGCGGTCTTGGCGCGGGGGACGCGGCGGCGGCGGCTGTAGTGGCGCTGCTTGAACAGGACGAAGGGCAGGACAAGGATGAAACCTAAGGCAGCCGCCGGAAAAGCGGGACCTGTAAAACCCCGCGCCGGGGGAAAAGACGCGGCGCCGGACATTCCCTGGGCCGCGATTTTCAGCGCCCTGGAAAAGTGGTGCAGGAGCGTGCTGGAGGCGGATGCGCCGCCGGTAACTATGGCCTCTTTTGATACGAAGGGCCCGGACCATGCCCCCGCGGTAAATGTAATTGCCGGGGAGACGGGCCGGGACCCCTGGGCGGTTCTGGTGTCTACCATTCTGAGCCTCCGTACCAAGGACGAGGTAACACTGGTTGCTTCCCAGCGGCTTCTTGAAAGCGCCCCTTCGCCGGCAAAGATGCGTTCCCTTTCGGAAGATGCTGTCGCCGCCTTGGCTTATCCCGCGGGTTTTTACCGGACCAAGGCGGCAAATCTCAAGAAAATAGCGGAAATACTGCTGGACCGCTATGGCGGCAAGGTGCCGGACGATATGGAAAGCCTGCTCGCCCTTCCCGGGGTCGGGCGGAAAACCGCGAACCTCGTGCTTTCCGAAGGCTTCGATAAAGACGCTATTTGCGTAGATATCCACGTACACCGCATCTCAAACCGTCTGGGCTTTTTCGGCGAAGGCGGCACAAAGGACCCTTTTGAAACCGAGATGGCTCTGCGTTCCATACTGCCCCGCAAATACTGGAAAAAGATCAATTCCCTGTTTGTTTTCTACGGCCAGCAAATCTGCCGCCCGGTGAGTCCTTATTGTTCAAAGTGCGTAATCGCCGGCTGCTGCCTCCGCCTCAACGTAGGCCGTTCCAGGTAGCGGGCAGTCTATGCGGCCATAGGGGAAAAAGCCCCCGCACGGAACGCGCAAGGGATTGGAGCGGTATCCTTTTTTGCCGCGGGCAAAAAAGATACAAGCGTAAAGCCCGGTCCGCGCGCCATTGGCGCGCGGATGCGCCCGGAAGCAAAAAGATAAAAATGCCTATACGCTTAATTACTCAGTGTCTTTTACCGCGATTTCAAGATCTTCGGGGAAGGTTATTTTCCGGTTGACAGGGGATCCGGGTACAACTGTTACATTACCTACAAATTCCCCCCAAACTTCGGCGTCGTCGGTGTAGATCGCCCCTTCGTTCTGCTCCCGTTCCGCAGCCTTTTTGTGGGCCTCCAGAATCTCGGGGAAGGCAAACGCCTGGGGAGTTTGGGCGCCGCCGACCATGATGCGGTGCAGATGCCGCAGCACTATTCCTTTTTCGTTAATTTCCTTGGGGGTATCGGTTAGCGGCAAAAGGGGGATAACGGCGCGGCGCTGGGGTACTACGTCAATAATCCTGTCGATAAGGGCCGGCTCGATCCACGGCCGCGCCCCGTCGTGTATCAGCACATAACCGGGGCGGTACGCTTCGAGGAGCGCAAGGGCGTGATGAACCGAACTCCGGCGCGTGGGGCCTCCGGGGACAAAAAGAAAACGGGGCCGTGCGCTGGGTTTAAGGAGCCGGGAAGGAATACAGTCGCGGGCGGCAAAGTCCCCCTGCTCGGAGTGGGAAGGAACGCTTACCACGACCAGGTCTATCCGGGAACAGGCGGCAAAGGCCAGGGCCGTTTTGCCCAGAACCGTTAAGGGTTTGCCTTCATTATCAACTTTGTCGCCCAAAAGGCGGTATTCTTTTTTTGTTCCAAAGCGGATTGACGAACCGGCCGCGGCAATAACAGCTGCAAAAAGAGCATCCATACAGGGATACAGGATACCACAAAGCCCCTGTTTTGTTAAAGGGGGGGTGATTAAGCAAATAGAAATGAGCAATGAACAATTAATGATGGGCAATTAACAAAGCAAGCAATCTTCGACATCTGGCTCTCTCTTAGCCTTTTTGATTGGAAGGCGGGGTCCATACCCAGGAACTTGCTCCTGGATTCTTCATTTTGGGCGCATTTTTGCTCCGTAAAAACAGTGCTTTCCGCTCCAATTTGCTTCGTTACGCTTTGCAAATTACGCTTTAACCGCCTCTTCCATTGCTAATTTTTCCTTTTTCCCTTTTCCTTTTTACCTCTTTAGCGGTGGCCATCCGTGTTGCGATGATTTTCGTTTTGAAATCGGAATCGCTGCCTTAGCTTGTATCTCTATTGACAAAAAGTTACGATACTATTTGGTTGATTTTTAGTATATTAAACTTACAGGTCGAAATAATATACCGCCGATAGGAAAACCGGCCGGTTAAGACCCCAGCGCTTTAGCGCCGCATATCTAAACATTAAGAAGAAGTAGTATGGAAATCAATTTGCCCTCCGCCGGCCGCAGAGGAACCGGCATAAGATCGAAATATTGCGGGGACGGAAGCTACAGGATTATTTTTTTCTTACTTGTATTTTTTGTTTTTCAATTTAAATTGCATGGACAGAATGATGAAATGTCTGTAGTACCAATATCAAATATATTTCATAATATTGGATGGAATGCGTTAAACTCGGTTACATATAACTATGGAATGAATTTCATTGGAGCGGCAGCGGAGACATATATTTTCATTGAAACAGGCGCGGACTGGGAATGGAGAAACATAGTCTACGATAATCCATGGATATCTGACTATGGAACGCCCGGTTTATATATTGGTTATATTGCTCCGGCGATAGCGCCTGTAATTACTTATTTTACGGGACGATTTATTAAAAATGAAAAATTACAGATCGCGGGTTTAGCGCTGGCTCAGTCGGTGCTATTGACGCTTGCTACTCAATCAATACTGAAAACAATTACAGGCAGAAAGCTGCCGGGATTGGTAACAAAACTTGATCATACAAGAAACCCCCAGACTAATGACTTTAGCGGTGAATTTAATTGGTTTACTATGAATCCTATTGGGGGCTGGCCAAGCAGCCATACGGCGAACGCTTTTGCGGCAGCCGCTGTTATAGCAGAAATATATAAAGATAATTTTATTTTAAAAATAGCCGCATATTCTTATGCCATACTCATGGGATTCAGTGTTACGCTGGATGTGCACTGGGCGTCTGAAGCCGTGGCTGGAGCGTTGATCGGGTACGCGATTGGCAAAACAGTTGGCCGTAATTTTAATAAATTGTTAAGTAATAACAAACAGCAAAATACGGTTTCGTTTTATTGTACACCGACTTCTGCCGGGGTTCGTATAGTGTTTTAACATCTTTCAAACTGTGGGTAGCACAAACAGTGCGGTGCACTGTTTTGCCTGACGTTTTGCCGCCTGCTTTACCCTATAAGGAAGGACAAGCCCGGAAGAAGAATATTTTACCTCAAAGTCGAAAAAGTCGAAGAAGGAAAGAGAAAGAGGGGGATCTCTTAAAAACTTATTCAACTTCTTTAACTTCGCGGTTCATAAAATTCTTCATGTTTGGAACAAACTCATCCACTGTTATAATCGCGTACGAACACTAGCGCGGAGCGCATTGAAACCCACTAGTGGGCCCGCCGGCGGACGGCTGACAGGCCCCGCGCTTTTTTACGTGCGCCTTAACGGACGGTCCGTGTTAAAAGTAAAATTGCTGCATAAGCATATTGACAAAATTACTTTTATAGTATAAAAAAATTTAATAGGATGAGTCGATTCCAAAACACAGTTGGCACAAAGCTCCGGCTCAATGAACCTCCGCAGGGCAAGCGCGCAAATTTGCGGGGTATTAAACCAGACTTTGCGAATAAAATTAGCTGAAGGAAAACATATCATTGAACATAAAAAATCTATTTATTTGTCTGTTGCTGCTTTTTGCGGCCTTTTTCTGCCCGCCCGCATATTCACAGGATATGAGCGCAAAACCGCCGGATGAAAACTTCACGCCGGAAGATGATAAAAAGAATCCATTTATCGCATTCTCAGAAACATTATTTTCTAATATTTTTTTAATGGTATTGACCGGATATATATTCGATTATCCATGGGCCCGGCCAACTCCAGAATCAATTAATGAAAACTTTACCGGAACATGGCTTTGGGAACCCACGGATGGATTTAAAGTGAATAACTTTGGACATCCTTATCAAGGTTCATTTTACTTTAACGCCGGGCGTTCAAATGGATTCAACTTTTATGAATCATTTTTTTTCAGCTTATTGGGCAGCGCTAGTTGGGAGAGTTTAGGGGAGCGTCAGCAGAAGTCTATTAACGATTTAATAACAACAACAATAGGCGGCGCGTCTATCGGTGAAATGCTGCACCGTTTATATATTACGGCGAAAAACCGCGGTGTCCCGGAACCAGCCGCGTTTCTTATAAGCCCTATGGATGGCCTCACCAGGCTTATAACAAGACGCGAGCCTGAAAAAGAAACCGGCGGCTTATATGCTCTGTCATTTTCCGCCGGGGCCGTATTAACGGATACCAACTATGTTGAAAAAGAAAACAATCAAGATTTGTTCTCTTTTCGCGGACCGGCCGCGAGCTTGGCTATAAATGCCGTCTATGGGGATCCATTTGAACAACAAAGCGTAATCCCATACGAACATTTTGAATTTAACGCCGGCCTTGATGCTGATATTGGAAATTATATGAATGTATATTTTATATCAGACAGCTATCTTTTATCGTTTTCACCAATTAATACTGTAAACGATATGTTAAGCGCCGGACTTTCATTGCACTATGATTTTGTCTCATTGGGCGCATTCGATATGCTTAATTCCACCATAGATCTACTCAGCAATGCGCTTGATTTTACAATAAAATATCAACATGTATTTAATAATGAATTTATCTTGCAGCTAAAAATGCATGGCGGCGGTACATTCTTTGGTGTTTCTGACTACTACTCACCTAAAGACAGTGAGGAAACTCGAAAAAATTACGGCGGAGGAATTAACGAAAAAATTTATATCAGTATACAAAAAAAACGTTTTGGAAAACTGTCGTTAGATGTACTGCGGTATGTTATGTGGACATATCCAAAAACTGTTAAGTTTTCAAGCGGGAAAGTTTGTTGGGATTTTGTTGAACTAACATATTCGTACGATATTTCAAAAAATATATCACTTGGTATAAGTACAAGTTTTGCTCATGAGCAGGGCAGCTTTGAAGGTTTTCCAGATACTGAAAAAAAATCTAAAGTACATAAAATTTTTATCGCGTGGAGTATTTAAGAGAGGTATAACTTTTCCTTGCTAAATACCGGCGTTGTACGGCAGGCTTTGAACGACTTTAGAGCCGTCTTCAAAAAGCGCCTCTATGATAAAATCGCCGCTCAGGTTCCGCGGCAGTGCTATTTCAAGATTTAATGAAGCGGGCGGGTAAGAACCGAGTATGAATTCCGTGTGCCTTCCCTGTGTGCTGTAAGGCATGGGCGCGTCGTATATAAAATAAACCGGATCTTCCATGTCGCGGCGGGTAAAAAAAAGCCGGTAGTGTAACGGCAAATGCCGTGTATTTATCTTGATTTTGACGATATTGCGGTCTAAAAACCTTATTTCTTCAGTTTCCGCCGTAAAATAATGTTCCGTTACAATGTTTTCTATTTTCTGTTGTGATTTTTTTGGGGTTTGCCGTATGTTTTTACCGGTATTTGTGTATAAAATGGCGAATGATATCAGCGAAATAAATAAAACGAGCGCGAAAACCGATATTACCAAGCGTTTAATACGGCTTTTTGAGATATAAAACAGTAAAAGGCATAAAAAACATACGGCAGTCGAAGCAAAAAGTATCAGTAATACCAATGTATACTCTGAAATGAAGATATTTTTACGGTTAAAACCTATGTGTGCATAATTGCGGTCTGTGTTTTCCACATCAATTTTATTTTGCGTGATGTCTGCCGCGTACTCATAAACGATGATTGCGGCTTCACCTACAGTAATTTTTTCCTCGTTTCGCGGTATATTGAACCACGCGGGAATGTCGCCGCCGCTGTACACGGCTGCCGCAAAATTATCAAACTCTGCATCAAGTCCCGCGTCTATAGTGTTTAAAAAACACGGCACGTCATGTTCCGCGCATATTTTAAAGAATGGCTCGACTAAAGCAAGCGGGGCGGCGGTTTGTCCTTTTCCTTTTACTATCTGTATGGCATCCGGCGGCGCGGGAAAATCACAGTACATCAGTATCACATCTTCGCGGTTTTCAAGTTGATTGAATAATGCTTGAAGTCCGGCATAAGGATAAGCGCCGGGCGATACTACAGGCCAATTATCGCCGGCAAAGTATATCAGCGTATCAAAAGACGGCGGCTCAGATAAAATTATGTCTATGAACTTGAACGCTAATTCATGTCCCCAGCTTAGCTTTTCGTTTGAAGACGCGGGTTTTCCGCCGGCGCTTGTAATCGGAAGCGTCAGAACGAATAGGCTGTTTGCTCCGGTTCCGCCGCCGCCGGAACCGGAACGCGCGGGTAACAGCGCCTCTATGGACGTTCCAAAAGCGCCGTAATCCGGCATTAGGGATTGTTCCCGAAAAGTTATATTTTTTTCGCCGAGTATGCGCGCAATTTCATCGTGTGTCTGTGTTTCAGCGGTTCGTACATCTGCGTGCATACCGGGGAACATTGTTTGAGCTTGTATCCGCGCCGCTGCAAAACTGTTCAGCAATGAACAAAAAAGGAACGCTTTCAACAGGGAACTTTTCAAACGGTAAAACCAGCTTTGAATTATCAGCGTTCCGCCAGTTTATTCAGGCTGGCTTGTATCCATTTCGCGGTCTCGTCCGGGTAAATTTGCTGCAACTTTAAGAAGGTGGAAAGCGCCATGCGTATATCTCCAATGAAATACCAGCATTGGGCCAAATAAAAACGAGCGCGTTCCGCCGCGTCGCCGTTTGGCGTGTCAATTATGAATTCTGTTAAACGTTCCCGCGCCGCCGGCCAATCCCGCCACATGAAAGGTCCTTGAATGATCAACGCGAGGCGGTGATCGTCAGGGTCGTCCGAAATTTGCATATCGCGGTTAAAAACTCTTGGCTCACCACTAATTGTCTGTGTATCATTTGTCTGATAAGCCTGGTATGTCTGCTGTGAATTGACCGCGTTTGGATTTTGATTAGGTATTGCGTATAAGCCGCCGGTACTGCCCGCGGAAGCGCTGTTGTTGCCTGAAACCGCCGGCTTTTGATTCGGCGAAATTTCTGCCGGAATAAATGTCGCGTTGCTGCCCGGATAAATTTCTCCCTGTCTGGTTTTTATATCATCTTCATATACTACAGCGTAATAATATGGAATGCCGGGCGTCGCGTAGTCCATGTATGGTGAGCGTATGTTCAAAGCTACAACGGTTGATGTTATCAGATCCGAAAAGCTGCGCAACGGTTTGATATTGCGGTAAAGTACCGCGTTTTTTGATGGGTCGGCGGCTTGAAATCTAATTTCAATGCCTGTACCGCTTGACGCCGCAGTGATGCCTGTTATGCTGCCTCTTGCCGGAGGCTGTATAATACCGCTAGGCGGGCCGTAATAAGGCGGCGCCGGGCTTGTGTTTCCATAAGCGCGCTGGTAGGGTTCCGGTACGCCTTGCGGGCTTCTCGAAAAAAACTGCATGTAATTTTCATTTCTGATGTCCGCAAGGACTTCTATTGTGTTGTTAAAAGGGAGAACGAGTTCGTATTTTTGTGATGTCTGATCGCTTGCGGCAACAAAATAGTACCATTTACCATCCGACGGTAAATTATCCGTATATGTCTGCAAGCCGTAAGCTACTTCGGCTGTTTGGCTGGCATTTTCACTGTTAGTATTCTGGTATGGCTGTACAGACCGGTAAATGTACACCGGGCCATTTACGCTATCCGAGTCTGTCCACGAAAGCCGTACTTGCCTCCCGTTCACATCGGCCCTTAACCCGGAAACAAAAGGGGCGAATATCATGTCTTTTGTCTGAGTAAAAGCGGTATCCAACGCCCAAAAGAGCGCAAACAGTAAAAAACAAAAGCGCTTCATAAAATAACTATACGTCTCAAATATCAAAAAGTCTACCCCCAGTTTGCATGGTAAAAAGGAAAAGATAAAGGAAAAGGTAAAAAGTAACAGGTAAAAAGAACTTTTTACTTCTTCCCTCTTACTTCTTAACAAAGAGGGGGAAGCGCATCAATCCTAAACCGTTAAAATTTTGAGGTCTATGATAAACTCTTTGTTACGGCGCGGCAACATAGTTGCCGACCACTCGCTACAAAGGTTTTGCTTTGCAAAACGCTTTTCCGCTACCCCCACCCATTAACAATGAACTTTTTGTTACGGCTCCCCCCGCCCAAAAAACGGCACGCTCTCCTAGTGAGCGTGTACATGGTAATGCAGCATGGCGTAGGCCCTAAAAAACTTACTGTTACATGCCGCTTAAAGGCCGCACTACAAAGTCCTCACTCTGCTGCGCTCCGTTGCAGTCTTGTCCTTCCTTATGGGGTAAAGCAGGCAGCAAAGGGGCGGTCTCCCGCCAGCAGGCGGCAGACTCGTTAAGATTCCCAAAAAGAGCCGTTACTATGATGATTGTGGGGTGGCTGAGACCGTTTCCTCCCAACCCATGCTGGGTATTGAGATGGTAAGCTCTGCATCATTGCCTGTACCACTGATGGAGTCAAAGACCACCGGCATAGCCTTTTCAAGTCTCACCGGCATAGCCGGTGGTTTTATCAATTGAGGCTGTTCCAAAATTTCAGTTTTTGTGGAGACAAGCTATGCTTGTCCAGCTTCTTTGAATTTTTATAATGAACCTCCCCGCCCTGAAGGGTCGTCTAAAAGACGCGGTATCTTGTAAGCGTTGGGCTCAACTTCGTTGAGATTGGGAAGAAAGCGCGATGAATCGCGGCGGAGCAAAACTCTATGCGATGGGAGGTTCGATCGGGTAAGGAAATTATTTAACTGTGGAGGTTTGCTTGCAAACCCGGTTACTACCATTTTTTGTTGGCGTTGCCAAATTTAACCGCCCTAAAGGCGCAAACAAGTTTGCGATGGGTATTAGACCCCACTGTGAATAACTTCCCGTTCCTCTCTGCCTTCCTTCCTTCCAGAGAACCTGTAAAGCGTCTTTCCATTTCGTCAGTAACATATTCTCTACCTCTGATCCGTGTTTTTTCAGGAAATCCGCGAGTATCCCTCTGGCTTTACAGAAACGCACGGCCTGTTACCGTGCGGCAAGCTGTGTGATGGTCTTAATATCAAGGCCGGTAATTTTCCGCACAAATTCAGGGGAAGCGCCTTCGGACAGCGCGTTTCTGGCAATAACCTCTCTGCCTTTCTCCATGCCTTTTTCTCTGCCTTCCTCCCAGCGAACTTGTAAAGCGTCTTCCCATTTCCATTCTGTCAGTAACATATTCTCTACCTCTGATCCGTGTTTTTTCAAGAAATCCGCGAGTATCCCTCTGGTTTTACAGAAACGCACGGCCTCTTTTACAGCCTCGTCCCTGTTCATGCCTGCCTCCTCGTTCTCGCGCTTTTTCGCCACAAGCCCGGCGTACCCGCCCAGCGTGGGGCTCCTCGCCTCTATCAAGGGATTTATCCCCTTGTTGATGTTGTATACCGTTACTTCAAGTTCCAACCATATCTTATCACACACTCCTGTTTCCTTGAATAGGTCCGACAGCTTTAGCGTCTTAACGGCGGGAAAGTCTTCCTTCCCGGTGTACAGCACGATGAACTCTGGGCGGGGCACGTCTATCTTTTTGCTCGAATACAGCCGCCTGTTGTCGATTATCTTTTCGTAAATCCGCGCCATGTACATCAACAGGCGCAGCGGCATATTCGGGTTTATCGTGGACTGGTGTTCAATCAGCACCACCAGCATACCGGCGATGGTGAAGGATATATCGTTGATCATGCCCATGAACAGAGCGTTTTGTAAAGTGTTGATTTCTATATCGTCCGTATTAGCAAAAGAGGTTCCGTTTACAGCGTTGTAAAGCTCCAAAAGCCGGTTTTTGTCGTTAAAAAGGAGGGTGAATACGCTGTCTTTGTACTCGCGGTTGGCTTTCATGATCTATAATATATCCTGTTTTGGTGGAAAGTGCAACACGCCCGCATCGCCGTTTGCTGTGGAGGCATCATGCCCCCGTCAGCAAACGGGCGGCCTCCCGCCAGCAGGCGGGAGGCCGCGGCGGGCAGCGCAACCGCTTGAGAAATCCGTAAAAAATGTATATGCATTTTTATCCATGATAGTTAGATCATAGTATACACTGCGTTTTGTCAAGGCGCCACGCAGGCGCGATTGTTTTTCGGTGTAAATTTAACCGCGCCTGCAAACAGGCATGGACGGGGGCGTTGCGGTAACCATGCGGCGGTTTGCCGCTGTTAGGCGCACTGGCGCGCAGATACGGGTGGGTACATATTTTATTTATACTATTTGAGCTTGTTCCAAAACTAATTAACTATGCGCTAAAGCGCATGGTTTTGGAACAGCTTCATTTCTTTATTTTTTGAAAAGCCAGCCGCCCCTTACATTTCCGGCATGTTTCAAACAATATAGGATGTTTCATTGCAATAGATCTCTTTTTAGATTTTGCCGCTTCCTCCAAACTTACAATTTCAATATTTCCCAATGACAACGCCCCTTCAATATCAACACAGCAGCACGTAATCTCCCCGTTTGATAACACACAAGGCGTTTGTACCGACCAGCATGGAAATGGGAATAACTGCGGGATGTTTTTAATTTTATATTGACAATTTTCCCGATTGTTAAGAAAATTAACAAAACTATCAGGCATACCAAATTTTCCAACATGCTTTACAAGCACCGCAAGATTCGGCGTTATTTCGTAATGTATCTCGTCCGCGCGGTTGTAAAAATCTTTAGGTATATCGTCTAATCTTCCATAATAAAAATTTCCACCGCAGGATTTCATCCGGCTTTTTTCAGGCGATCCTTGTGAAAAAAGTTTGTCTTTCCATTTCTCAATGGTATTCATAAACTTCCAAAATTCTTCGGGGTAAAATAATCTCCATAATTCATCATTATGACAATGATAATCATTCATTACGCTGATGTTGATTTTACAATTCGATCTTATCCGTTTTTCGTTAAAAACTATTTTTTCCAATAAGGCAAAGTATTCCTCAAACGGCATACTACTGCCCCGCAGTTTAAAACTCCTTTCGTTATATGTTTGAAGACTTAACATAATGAGCGTAACGCATTTATGCTCAAGTGTTTTTTCAAATACTTCTTCGGTTAATAATGACATATTTGTTGTGAGGTGCGCTTCGATATTATATTCATCACATAATGATAAATATTTAAAGAAATTTTTATTCAGCAAAGGTTCGCCTAACACATGGAAGGCGATAACTTTATTTTTATCACGCAGTTCAGAAAGAATTTTTAACATATACTCATCTTTTATATCTTCTTTCTTTCGCAAAAGGCTGTCGCTGGGGCAAAACTCGCAATGAAAGTTACAGCGTGATGTTATTTCGACAAAAACTTCATTAAACGAATCCACTTTTATTTTATACAGCGATAAATTTCTTTTTATTTTTGATAGTATTATCCTTAAATGCCCCAATGTATCTATCAAAGAACATAGAATTCCTTTCTTGACCGCCATAACAACCCCTAAAACATTTTACGGCGGCACGGATGCCGCCGGTTCCATAAATTCCGTGTGTGCATTTCGTATACTTTTTTTGTATACGCCTTTGGAATTCCGTATACTGAATATCCGCGTCCCTAAGCCGGCGACAAGTCCTGATTTACGCAAAAACCCATGAAAAACGAGAAATATGCCCTTAAAAAAGGACTATTGGAGGCTGTATGACGATTAAAAAAAATGTTGGAAAAATCTACTTTACAATTGGGGGGGGGGGGGGCTATCACGCATGAGCTATGCGCAAAAAAATTATGCCAAATTTTAATATTTAAACCCGCAAAAGCGGATTTTGTCCCAAAAAGAGAAAAGAGTACGAACCTTTTTAGGTTCGTTATAAAGTTCGTTATGTAATTAAAAGTGTTTGATTTTTCGTGTGAACGGGATGCTTTCCCGCCGCCTGCCCTGACGGGCGCGGCTGTTTTATGTGTGTCTAAATATAAATAATTATCTACAGAACCGGAATGTGTTTTTCGGTGGGGGGGGGGGGGGTATTATAAACTATCGCGCATGAGCCATGCGCAAAAAGGCGTCCCGCCTGTTCAAAATCCTTGTGTCCAACCGGCAGTCCGCCGTTCCCTCGTTTCATATTCTCTATACTTTAGCAACATTTTTCGCTTTCGTCAAGCGATCATTTGTAAAGGAGCAGTTATACTTTTAGCGCTAAAAGTATAACTGCTGCCTACCTGCTGCTCTGTCTATTATCCACTTTTAATTGTTAATGAGTGGGGGTAGCGGAAAAGCGTTTTTGCAAAAGCAAAAACCTTTGTAGCGAGTGGTCGGCAACTATGTTGCCGCGCCGTAACAAAAAGTTCATAATAAGCTTCAAAATTTTAACAGTTTGGGATTGATGTGCTTCCCCTTTTTATTTGAAACCGGCTCAACTGCTAATTGCTCATTCCTAATTGCTAATTATTCCTTTTTCCTTTTTGCCATAATTTTCTATTTATGCCGCTTCCGTGCCGTACCAGTCGAGTTTTCGGGTGAGGAACATGATCAGCGCGACAACCGCGAAGGTTCCGACAGAGCCTATCAGCAGCGCGTAAGATTCGGCGTTCAGGACCGCGTACAAAAGGACGTATGACAGGGTTACAACGAGGCCCATGTACCAGCTTTTGCTCCAGGACGGCAGCAGGGAGCGGGAATAGAGGGTCATCATTGCCGTTACGGCCAGCGCGGCAAGCAGGTATGCGGTGTAAAAGGGCATCTGCTCGGACAGTGAGAGCAGCAGCAGGTAAAAGACGGCGTTCCCGATGCCGGAAAGCAGGTAGGGAACCGGGTGTATGCGTTTTTTGGTAAAGATTTCCAGCAAAAACAGTGTAAGGAAGGGGACTATGAGGAAGAGTATGGCATATTTTACGGCGCGTGTATTCAGAGCGTAGGTGTTTATCGAACGAAAGAGGTCTACGCCGAACAGGGAGGCAGAATAATCATGGTCATCGCGCCTGTCTTTCCAGGAGAGCGGTATGTCGCGGCTTAGATAGTTCACGTCCCACAAGGCCGAAAAGCCCGCGCTGTCAATCGTCGATTCGCCGGGCAGATACGCGCCCTGGAAAGAAGGCGATGTCCAATCGGTGGAAATGGCAACGTGGGTGTCCTGCCCAATGGGCAGGAAGCGTATGCTTTGCCCGCCCTGTATGTCTATGCTGATATTGAATTCCGCCGCGCTGTTTTGGAAGCCGGCAATGGCCGCGTGTATGCCGCCCGCCGAGTGGTTGCGCCCGAACTGTACAAGGCCGTATCCCTGGCTGCCGGGTTTGAAAAAAAGTTCTTCGTTGTTCCAGCGCGAGGCGTTTATCTTGCGGATACCTTTCTGGCTGGATAGGGAGATGACCAGTTCCGCCTGATTCAAGGATACTGTCTCGTTCGGCAAGAGTTCCGCGATGGCCATTCGGGGGTCGAAGGTTCCGGTAAGATTAAGGGTTCCCGAAAAGAGCGGAACCGAAAAAATGCCCCGTTTGCGCGTTTCCGTTTTGAAAGAGATGTTGATGTCCAGCTTTTGGGGGCTTATCACCAGTGTGAACGGGGTTCTGATGATTTCGACAATTTCCCCGTCCCGCTCGGTTCTGCTGGTACGGACCTCCGAGGTTCTGATACCGGGAACCGTTACTATGGGGCCCGCCTCCACGAGTTGGTTTCCCCAGGCCTCCATAATATCCGATTCCGCGGAAGACGCCGTCCGTCCCCGCTCGTCAACCAGTCCGCGAATCATGTTTAGCGGGATGAGCAGCAGCAACACCAGCGCAAAGAGCATCAGCGCTTTGAAGGTGTACCCTTGCGTAAATTTTTTGAAACCTGCGGGCGTGTTTTTATCCGTCATTTTATCCATAACCGTTTATCTCCTTGAACCTTCTCAAAATAGCGGTGTTCAGGGATCTTTGACGCCGCGCAAGCGCCACCGATTCCAAGTTTACAAAATATTAAAAAATCATCCAATTAAATCGGTAAGTCCGGCTAACAGGGCTTGGGCCTCGTGCCGGGAACCGCCGATAACGGCATCATTACCGGCGCCGGTAAATCCGGCGTTAGAAAAAAGTTCTTTCGCCTCTGCCAAAAGATTTCGTCCCAGTCCGGCGGCTTTGTCGAGACATTCCGCGGCGGCAAGTTCATATATTAACTCTTCAACTTCAGGCGTTTCGACATTAGCAGCGGCGTTAAAACAGCGCATTACCATGCGTTTTCGCCGTTCTGTTTCCGTCATATCGGCAGACGCGCCGTGTAAGTATAGCAGCACGGGCAGACTTTTCTTGCCTTCCACTATGTCATCTCCGCGCTTTTTCCCCTGTACGCCTTCCGTAAGGTTTTTTACATCGTCAAGAATTTGAAATCCAACGCCAAGTTTTTCGGCGGCGCGCGCAAACGCGAAGCCTGCGTTTGCGCCGCCGCTCCCTCCAGCATAGAACGCGGCCAGATAAGCTGTCCGCGCCGCAAAACGCGCCAGAACGCCTGTCTTTAACGCGCACATCGTGTAATAATCGTCAATGGAGGGCAGCGTTTCCCAACTCCGGTGCCACGCTATATCCAAAGACTGCCCAAGATGCAATGCCCGCATCTCTCGCGACCAGAGTGAATATAGTTTCAACTTAGCCTCATCCGGCGCGTCCCAGTTGTCAATGCATGAAAGCGGCAAAAAGTACAAAAAACAGCCGCTGTTTATAGCGGTATCCGTCCCGTAAAGCAGGTGGACGGCGGGTTTTCCGCGCCGTTCCGTAGAGTTATCTTCAATATCGTCGTGGATCAGACTGGCATCGTGGCAAAATTCAACAAGCGGAGAGAGGGGGAGCGCCGCCATGCCGCCGCCTAAACTTTCGCACACAAGCAGCATTAGCAGAGGTCTCCAACGCTTGCCGCCGCGGCTTAAAAGGTCAACTACAGGTTCAACGAGCGGTTCCGCCGCCTTGCGCGGCAGCGGGAATTCTTGTCCGTAATCAAAAAAATTTCGTTTGAACCACGCGGCGTCAGGCCGGCGCGGCAAAGCATTTTGTAAAATGCTTTCAATCTTTTGCAATCGCGAAGTATAATCAAGAGTCATTCCTCAATTTTAATTTACATATACGGTCATGTCAAATTCCCGCCAGCGGGTTGTCAACGTTCAGTAGAAATGAGCCAGCGGGTTTACGAGAGCTCCGCGCTAGCACCTTCCCGCCCAGTTTGGGCGGGACACGGCGTTCAATCCGTAAACCGCCTGCCGGCGGCTGCTTGAATCACCTAAGCCGAGAAGGGAACACAAGAGAATTGCGGAGGGATATTAAACCAGACGTTGCGAATCAATTTTGAAACGCATCTTTTCTGAATCTTTGCATATTTTTTAGCATTTTCTATAGAAAAATGATTTACATACCGCTAAGTTCGTTATCAAGGCGGGCTTTGCTTTCATTGTCAATGATTTCTTTGTCTAGGAGTATGCCGTTTAAGACGGTAAGATACCTTTTGAGGTGTCCGAAATGATTGACTTTTATCGCTTCAAGCTCGGTGTGAAACTCATCATGAAGACCGGTTATTTTCCCAGACAGGCGGACATCGAGATCGCTTATTTTCCCAGACAGGCGGACATCGAGATCGCTTATTTTTTCAGACAGGCGGACATCGAGATCATTTATTTTTTCAGACAGGCGGGCATCAAGACTGTCAATCTTTTCGCCCAACTCGCTTATACCTTTTTGTTTGAAGCCGTGTTTAATAAAATCTATTCCATACTTGCTAAACCCGGCAATGAATATACCGAGAGCAACAAGGGCGGCAAGGAGGAAAAGCGCCGTTACCACAAACGGGAAACCCTCAATAGCATTGTTCAAAACATCCCAAGCAGTCATAGAAGCTAGTATATATTTCATTACTAAAACAGTCAAGCTTATTTTCAACAGCTCAACTGCGTTGAGCTTGGGAGTTTTGCTTTGCAAAACTCCATTTCGGGATGCTAACGCGGAACGTATTGAAACCCGCTGGCGGGCGTAGCGCATTGAAACCCGCTGGTGAACTGGCGGGCGCGTATGCCGGCCGCCGTTTTCGTATCTACAGCACGTAGTAAAAGCTACTTTGGGTATGTTAGCGCGGAGCGCATGTAAACCCGCTGGCGGGGGCGGGGGCGGGATTGTTCTCAGATTCCATTGAATTTATGGCCGCTACATAAGCCTTGATTGCCGATTCAATAAT
>JAISCO010000005.1 GCA_031265535.1 Spirochaetaceae bacterium
AGGAGGGACTTTCTATGGAAATGAAAGCCTCCATCCAGTGCACCGCACTGTTTTGTCTCCACCCATTAACAATTAAAAATGGTCGGTGGATAGTGGAGCGGAAAGCCCGGTTTTGCAAATAGAATCACTATATAGCGCTAAAAGTAAAATTGCTGAACAGATATACAGATGAGATAACGTGTAGGCAAACGCTCGTCTTTCATTTATTATTTCTTAGCCATTACTGAAGAGAGGAGAATACTATGTCACAGAAACAAAAAATGACGACTGAGGAACGGCTGGATGTTTTAATGAAGGCGCATGAGTACCGGCAAGCCGGTAATGCGGCGGAGGCCAACAGGATTACGCGTGAAGAACTGCCTATGCCGCGCCATCTTGCGGAGTTCGCAAAGGAATTTTTAGGTGCGGATTTTCTGATAAAGGGTAACTATAACCTTTCAGAAGTAGAGGCGGAATGTGGACCAGACTGGCTTACTAAATAATGTTTTTACCAGTGCTAACAATATTGATGACGGACGCAAGGGCTTTGCTGTTCCCGGCAAGGAGCGGCAGGGCCGAATATCCTATATATTTGAAAAGGGGAGAATTTTATGTCGCAGAAACAAAAGATGACTACCGAGGAACGGCTGGATGTTTTAATGAAAGCGCATGAGTACCGGCAAGCCGGTAATGCGGCGGAGGCCCAACGAATTACGCTGGAGCTTCCTATGCCGACATATCTTGCGAAGTACGTAAAGGAATTTTTCGGCGCGGAGGCTCTGAGAAAGGGCGGGTATAACCTGTCGGAAGTTGAGGCGGAACTTGGACCAGATTGGCTTGATAAATAATGTTCTTGACGGCGCTTACAATATTGATGACGGACGCAAGGGCTTTGCTGTTCCCGGCAAGGAGCGGCAGGGCCGAATATCCTACGAAAACGGCATAGCGCTAGCGTTGGCAACCTTTCAGGAAGCGCAGCGCAATGCGGACCCGCAGACTCTTATTCTTGTTGAGGTGGGTTTTCTGAGCCAGGAACTGGAGTTTTGCGCGAAGGACGATACCGATACACGAAGCAGTCTGACTTATGCGCTTCAGAGTTTTCGGGATGCGCTACGGTCGCTTGCGACAGTAGAGGATGCAGCAGGATATAAAATTGCCGAGACGACCTACCCGACAGACCCGAAAAAGCGTGTTCAGGGGTTCCCGGCGGACGCCTTCCATCAAGCGTGCGGTTCCCACAAAACGCGGCTTCTCAATATCCTTCGTACCCCCGGCGTTGATATGCTTGAAAAGGCTCTGCTTAAACAGCGGGCGGCCAACATGAAGGCCGCGCAGGGCGCTTATGTCGAGAAGCAGAACAAGGCGCTTTCCAGCAACCTGTCGCATTTGTAGGTTTTTACGGCGCAACACACTTAGAAAAATTGCGGCGCAATGCGCTATCAACTTGAACGCATCTCCGCCCCCATGCTAAGTAAAAAGTAAGAAGTAAAAGGTAAACACTGGCAGGCAGCCGCGTATGCAAAGTGCCCTTTTCGGCCCGACAGCACAGAGTGAAGACCGCTTTGGGTATGTTAGCGCGGAGCGCATGTAAACCCACTGGTGGGCGCGGAGCGCATGTGCCTCCATGGCAAATGGCGCCTTGAAATGAGGGGGGATGCGGCTTATAATTGGTTATTATGAATTACAAAGTTAAGGAACTTACCGGGCGGTTTTCACGCTTGCTATCATCGTGGGATTGCGTAGAATGTGTCAGCTTGAACGAGGCGGCGCTGCCTGCGGCCTTTGACCCGTATTTTGCCCTCATAATAGACGTTTTTTGCGGCGCCCCCATACCGGAACAATTTACGCGGGAGAAACAGTATGGGAATGACACCGGCGCGTTTGAAAGCTCAGGAAACAAAGACAGATTTTTAATCGGCAACATTCCGGTGCGGCTGGAATTTAAATTTACAAAAAACATTGACGACGTAGTTTCAATCGCGGTAGAAGACAACGAGCGGCTCTGGATGCTCAAAGACATGGGGACATACGGCTTTTACCGGTTATGCAACGGCGATATACTTTTTTCACGAAACGGCTGGATAGAAAAGGTTCGAAAACAACTTTGCGGATTGAGCGATAACTTTTGGACAGTGATGCGGCAGGCCAACCAATCAAAGATGGAACATTTTTTAAGCGATTTAGGAGCGGCGCTGATACAGGATGATAATTTTTTTTATCTAATTTCAGAATCAGGATTTATAAAAACCGCGTGCCTGACACTGTTTTGCATAAACCGCCGCTTTGAACCGTCGCACCGCGCGTACTACAAACAAGTTACGGAAGTTCCGGTAAAGAGCGACGCCTTTTGCGCCCAGCTTGAAACATTTTTACGTAACGAGAACGATATTACGATGGAACGCCGCTATGCGCTGGCGCAGCTTATGGCGCGCGGAATCATCATGCTGTGATTTTTGATGAACTTGATAAATATGAGTCAGTTTCAAAACACTGTTAGTGTGCAAACTTTGTTTGCGATGAAACTGGTTCAGACAAAAAAGAGCTGATACACAATGAAGACAAACATATATATTTTCATTTTTTGTATACTGCTGACAACTAATTCCTGCCGGGTGGAAAAGCAGGCGGAATTTGCGATTAGCGGAACCGGCGTCACTGCGTACAATGATGAAATATATCCACTGTACACATCTTCAAGCAATACATCCGGCATTTTCGATTTATCCAAAACAAAACGCTATGACTATTCACTAAATGAAAGCGCGCGCATACCGCGCAACCGCTCCCTTGAAATTGACTACAGCATACAGAGCGGCGCGGACACAGCGCCGCTGCCGTCCGGCGAAAATTATACAACAGTTTTGAAAATAGATGATGATTCCGGCTGGCTGCTGCCGGATAATTTAAGTTTTATAAAAATTGACAAACCCGATATAAATATACGAATCCGTTACGCCGTACCGCTGCAAACAACACGCATAAAAAAAATTTCATTTGAAATAAAAGGCGCAAAAAAAACCGGCGCAAAATTATATCTTAACGGACTGAGGTTTACGGAACGATTCTATGGATTTAACGCGGAAGATGAAATAGTACAGGTGAGTCCGTTTGTCAACAGATTCGTCAACAAATTTGTTGACGAATCTGTTGACAAATCTGTAAATCAAGAGAATAACGCCGCTGAAAATGGACCAGAAACGCCGGTAATTACGATAAATCCCGGCGGCGATTACGCGATTTCCGGCCCGCGGATACTGTTTATTGACGGAATAAAAGGAGCGCCTGTGATTAACACAGGCGCTAATGTGATTCAGTACATCGCTAATACAGGACAAAACAATTATCACAAACTCACCGTGCCATCTGTTTTTTTGGCATTGGAAAAATTAGAAAAAAACGCGATTCAAATAAACGGCAGCGTAGATAAAGCGCTGCTTAAACCCGCGCCGCAAGATGACGCTTTGGAGATGACGCCGCTTACCGCGGACCCGGGATTCATACTTAAATATCCGGTAAATAAATGGCGTAATAAAGATTTTGAGATTTTTTTCTGGGAAAGTTTTCCGGACATTTTAATATTTGATACCGCGTCTTACGAGGCGCAGGACAAATTTTTTAAGCGCGTCGCGTTTTTTGCGGAAAAAAAGGGCTTTAAGGGAAGGCTGGCGCGGGACGAAGAGATAGCACAGCTGCACGGCTGGAACGCGCACGACTACAATGCCGAAACATTGGCGAATTTTTTTAACGGCGCAAAAAAAACATCGTTCCCGTTGCTTGAAGAAGAAATACTATTGCGTGAAATACTTTTAAAAAACAACATTATAAAAAATGACGAAGGTAATTTTACACCCGGCGGCGGAGCGGTAATTTCAATATCACGGGAATCGCCTGAATACTTGCGCCTTACATTTATGGCGCACGAAGCGTTTCACGGTATTTTTTTTATTGACGCGGAGTTCCGGGAATTCTGCAAACAGCGCTGGGACAATCTGAATCAAACGGCAAAACGTTTTATCACTTCGTACTTTGATTTTCAGCAGTACGACATTAACGACCCTTACCTTGTGTTGAATGAATTCATGGCGCACTGTTTACAACAGGGCGTATCCGCCTCCGGAAAGTATTTTGGTGAAACCATTGCGGTACGGCTTAATGAAATAAGCCCGTGGCGCATGGCGATGCTGCCGCCGCGGGACGAGGATACAGGAAACTGGCCTGTAATCGCGGAAAGTTTTAGGGCGGAAGCCGCCGCGTTTTCCGAATATGCCGCCTCGCATTGGGGTTTGGCGGCCGGCAGGGTTTGGCGGGTAAGGCTATGATAATTTTTGATGATTCTATCGTGTCTGTTTTCAGCGACTACGGCATTATGCTGCCGATAGCCGCCTCGCGCGCAAAAAAAATAGTCGA
>JAISCO010000114.1 GCA_031265535.1 Spirochaetaceae bacterium
CGATAAGTTTTTCCATGATCCGCGATATATTCCCGGACGCATTCTCTATAGCCCTTCTTGCCGCGATAGAGTCGCTGCTTTCCGCGGTAGTGGCGGACAGTATGACAGGGGACCGCCATAATTCAAACACAGAACTGGCGGCGCAAGGCATAGGAAATATCGCGTCCGTTATATTCGGCGGCATACCCGCGACAGGCGCGATAGCGCGGACGGCGACAAATATCAAATCCGGCGCGGTGAGCCCTGTCTCTGGAATCATACATTCACTTACGCTTGTACTGTTCATACTATTCCTGGCGCCGGCCGCGTCAATGATACCACTCGCCTGCCTTTCGGCGGTTTTGATGATAGTTTCATGGGACATGAGCAATTTGGGGCGTTTTGTCCGCATAATAAAAACCGCTCCAAAAAGCGACGTAGCCGTTCTTCTTACGACCTTTGTGCTGACGGTGCTTGTTGATTTGACCTTTGCCGTGGAGATTGGCGTTTTACTCGCTGTATTCCTGTTTATACGCCGGATGGTAGAGATTGCGGATATTAAGCCGCAGAACAATGATGTTATAACCGCGCTCGCGATGGGTGATATAGAAAAAAATACTGAGAGGAACATTAGGGCGCTGTACAAAAAAGATATTGAGATTTACGAGATAGCCGGTCCATTTTTCTTTGGTGTGGCCGATATGCTGCAAAGCACGCTTCTGCGTCTGGCTAAGGCTCCCAAAACCGTGATACTTCGTATGCGCTCCGTACCCGCGATAGATTCGACCGGTATCGCGGCGCTTGAATCATATTTAATGAACTGCCGTAACCGAAAAATCCGGCTGATTATCACCGAAATATGCCCTCAACCTAAAAAGGCGCTCGAAAAATCAGGCTTTGTAAGCGAATGCGGACGTGAAAATTTTATTGACACGCTGGAAGAAGCAATTGAAGTATATGATCTTTAGCCCGCCAGCGCCCGCCAGCGCCCGCCAGCGGGTTTACATGCGCTCCGCGCTAGCATACCGAAAGCAGAGTTTACTCCGTGCCTTTAGCAAGGCAAGGGCGATTGGCATACGCAACTGCCGGAAGAATTTTATGAACCGCGAAGTCAAAGAAGCCGAATAAGTTTTTAAGAGCCCCTTCTTTACTCTTTCCTTCTTCGACTTTGAGGTAAAATATTCTTCTTCCGGTCTCCAGACCATTACCCACAGTTTGAAAAATGTCAAAACAGCAGCTTAAAGTTAAAAAAATTAAAAAATCAGTTGTGAAGCACGGAATCCACCAGGTTTTTCATCGCCGGATCAACATTTTTTGTATTAACGCCGGCATTTTTTAACGCGGCAGGGTCTATATAGGCAACCCCGCTGCGATTCTTTTTTATCACCTGCTTCTCTTCATCAGGGTCGGCGGCTTCCAAATATTCAAGTTCGCCGCGGTTTGCGGTAAACAAAAAATCCCGGTATTGCGGGGGCCGGTATTGAGGGGTCTGGTATTGCGGGGGCCGGTTTACGGGCGCCGGCGCTTGTTTACGCGGTTCACTGGGTTTAGTCTGAACCGGCGTTTGCTTGCGCGGAGCCTTAGTTTGTTGAGCCCGCGTCTGCTTACGCGGCGTTTTAGGCTCAATTTTAACAGGCGCTTGTTTACGCGCTTCCTTGGATTTAGCCTGAACCGGCGTTTGCTTGCGCGGAGTTTTAGTTTGTTGCGCCTGTGTTTGCTTACGCGGCGTTTTAGGCTCAGTTTTAACAGACGCTTGTTCCGGCGGCGGCTTGTTATCATCCTGCATATTTTCAATGGAAAACAACTCGCTGGGGGAAGCAAGGTCTATTTCAATATCAGGAACATCTTGCGCCGGTTTATTTGAAACCGGGGTAAATTCGATTTTCTTTGCGATTTCGTTAATATCTGTGCCTTTGCGCAATGTTTCAAACGTATAATCATCAACGCCGCCTGTTTTAGCCGCGGGACGGGCCGCCGCGGCTTCTTCGCCGGTATCATCTTCATCCGCTTCGACAAACTCCTCAACATCGTACAAAGGGTCTACGCTTAAATTTGTTTTACGCGCGTTATGCGGCGGCTCATTTTTTATATCATTCGCGGTCGTAAATGATATAAATTCGCCGTAAGCAGGAACGCCAGCGTCTAAAAGCCCGTCCTGATAATGCCCTGTTTCGTCAGCATACTTAAAAGCCTCGCTGCCAAAAGGATCTTCTTCCAGGATGCTGCTAAAAATCATGCCGGCAGCTTGTTCAACATTTTCCCCGGCAGCTTCAACAGCCGGCTTCTCCGCCGCATAGTCTTCCGGCAGTTCCGTCCAGCCCTCCTTTGGTTCCATTAGAGCGGTTTCACCCGTAAGTTTTAACCACGCGGTATCCTCCAGTTCAGAATCGCCCGGTTCTTCCGCGTACCCCTCATCGTCATTACCGCCTATTTCTGGAATATCGGCATATTGAGGCAACAGCGGGTCGGTTTGCGCCGCCGGTTCTTCCGCATACCCTTCATCGCCATTACCGTCTAGTTCTGGGATACCCTCATATTGAGGCAACAGCGGGTCGGTTTGTGACGCCGGCTCTTCCGCGTCCCCCTCATCGCCATCTACAGCTAAGCCGCTATCAGTGTCTTCGTTACTGTATATACTGCTGGGGGTGTAGGTATGCAACGATATGTTATTAAAATCCGGTTTGGGAGAAGTGGAGAAATCCTCGAATATTTTTGTCTCGTCCAGACAAAATTTTTCAACATCTATGTCGTTTATATCGTCATAGTCCGGCGCAGACGCCGATATGTCCGGTAAATGATTTAGCGCCGGCGCGCTCTCATCCTCAACTTCTCCGAATTCTTCCACATCGTATGGCGTACTGCCGGGGATAGCGTGATTCGATAGTATTTTCTCCGTCTGAGAAATGTCCGCCGGCGGCTTTGCGGGTTTCGTATCGGCATCTTCGAATTCGGTAAGATCATACAATTCCTTAACGGCGGCGGCTTTTTGTGCCGCCGGTTCATTGTCAACATCTTCTCTTTCAATATTTTGCCGCCGCTCATCATCTTTACCGGCCTCATCCGGCGGCGCTGGTGTTTCGGCCAGCGGTTCCGGGTTTTTGACGGTGTTTTGCTCGTCGTCAAAGTCCGCATATTCTGATTCATCAGCACCTTCCAGTTCTTCCAACTCTTCAAATTCCCCGGAATCTTCATTCTCAAATTCGGCGTCAGATTCCGGCTGAAGATTATCGTCTGTATTTATGTTGTTTTTTGAGCTTAAAACGCGGCTTAGTATGGCTTCAAGTTTGGCTTCGTCAAATGTTGTAATCATGCCGGTTCTGCTGCCTATGGCGGAGAGCAGCGCGTCCCAAGATTTGTTAAAAAATGAATTGATGTATCCCTCAATATCGCCGCCTTTCTTTATTTTGACGCCGCGGCATAGTTCTTCTTTTACATCATCGCGGCGTTGTTCCAACTCGCGCCGCCAGACAGCCCAGTCCATGTCGCCCATCAGTTGATAGTATTCATTCATCAGGCTTACTTGAAGTTCTTTTAGTCTGTTCTGGACTATGGCAACAGCGTCCTGTTTTATATTGATTATAAGAAATAACAGAACGAATAGCGTGATAAAGACGGCGCCGATCATCAAAGCTTTTAGCGTGGCGGGAAGGGCAAACAATTTTTCCGACACTACTCGTCCTACAAATATATCTTGACTCGTTTTTACCGACAGTAGAGTCATTGGATTAGATGTAGTGTCGGGCGCGTATATACGGTTAAAAGCCGGATTGCCTGTTGCCCATATAGAGGATATCGCATTTTTAAAAGAGACTGTATCCAGCGGCAGAACGCCTATTACTATGCCGTTTGGATTTGAAATAACGGAAATATCATCGCGTACTGTTACTTGCATGTTTTCTATCAACAGTTCGCTGAATGCGTTTATCGAAACTGAAAACAGCGCTTCGCCGCGGCGAATATCCATTGAATCATAGAACGGATAGTAAAATATAAGACGCTCGTTTTCTTCATCAAACACGACGCGCCGCATATTCATGCCGAAAAGCAGCTGTTGATCGAAAGGTATATATCCTGATACTTCAGGATAGTTTTTATATAGTATTGTTTCGGTTCCGCTTCGAATTTGGTCGTCCGGATTGGTCGAGAAGTGTATGCGGTTTCCTTCGGCATCAATGAAGCGTATCCACTGAAGCCCGGGCAGAGAAATACCAAGGGAAGATAAAATTCTGCTGCGTTCATAGATGTCTTCGCTGTCCTGATTTACCCAAAAGCTGTTTCTAATGGCCCTCTCGCGCAAAACATCCGAGAATCGCTGCTGTAACTCTTCAAGGTAGGCGTCTATAAAAACGGCATTCCCGTCAAGCTCGTTTATAAGTCTGTTAAGTATGGTTCTATCGTAAAACCGGGTTTCGATTTTATCAAAAAGGCTTGTAAATGAAATAAAACAAAAACCGGCAAATAGTACAACGCAAATGAGCAGGCTTACCGCGGCTTTTCTCGCAATTGGCAAAATCTTATCCTAAAAAAGACTATTGTGGCACAGCCGGTTCCATAATCTGATGTTTTGGGAATGTTTTAGCTAAGACATAAGCGTCCGGCAACCCAAAAAATTATATCCCAAAACAAACTCCATGAAAACCCCCGCCAGCGGGTTCTCATACGCTCCGCGTTAGCGTTTTGCCGCCGCTCGTTGGCGGCGGAGTAGCGTTCAGGGTCGATAACGGCCTTAGGGGGTTTTGCCATTTGCCATGGAGTCACATACGCTCCGCGTTAGCATACCCAAAACAGTCTTCAGCCTCTGCCTTCAGGTCCGCAAATAGCGGTTGGCATACGCGGCTGAGGGCAGAGATGCGTTAGGGGTGATAGCGGCGTCCCCAGCGCAGCCGGCTTGCGTAAACAGTCTCCATTATACGACGTTCGCTTTTTTATTCCCTAGCTCCATGTTCTATTAGGTATTCAATTATAGCATTGTTATCTTTTAATCTTGCAGTAGAAAGGGCGGTATCTCCAACTACTGTCTTTAAGAAATTTGTTCTTTGATTTTCCAGCCTAATATTAACATCTGCACCATTTTCTATTAACAATTTTACAATACTTATATTTTGTTGAG
>JAISCO010000145.1 GCA_031265535.1 Spirochaetaceae bacterium
ACCCATTCCGGAAACGCCATGTCCCACCTCCATATATCCCTGCACAGGTATATATGAATTTATCACATTATACAACGCTTGTAAAGTAAAAAGCGGCTGATTTTCAAGAAATTCGCCGCGTTTTGGTTACATTTTTATTACACATATCAGGGTAAATACAAAAAGTTAGTGTTTAATACATCCTCAACTTATACGTTTTACCGTATGTGTGTTGTGCGTGGGGACTTACATTTTAGCTGAGGCATCGCGGACTCTTGATTCGCAAAGTCTGGTTTAATACCCCGCCGCAAACTTGTTTGCGCGCTTGCGGCGGGGATGTTCATTCGACTTCTTTGACTTCGCGGTTCATAAAATTCTTCATGTATCCACTGTTACAATCGTGTACGAACACGAGGCGGGAAGGTACTAGCGCGGAGCGCATGAAAACCCGCTGATGGGCGCTGGCGGGTGGCGGGGACGATAGGCTCTGAAATGAGCAATTAACAAAGAGCAATTAAGAAGGCGGCTTACGAGCAGGCTGTCGCGAAGCGGCGGGGGGGTGGCGGAAGACCGCCGTAGGCGGGCTGTAGACAGCGGCCTTTAAACATTTATAGGCAACAGTAAGTTTTTTGGGGCCTACGCCATACTGCCTTACCCAAGCACACGCTCATTAGTGTTCGCGTGCCGTTTTGGGCGGGGGCGCGACTATGAGACAACGGTTTGCGATGATGCGGGGAAACAGCGCCCCCTTTTGAATAGAAAAATGAGCCGCAAATTACACGAATTAACGCAAATTATCGGAGTAAATGCAAAAAGCTGAACGCCGTTATCGAAGCGAACGCCGCTCCGCCCCCAACGGCGCAAACAAGTTTGCGATGGCGGCAAGACGCTAACGCGGAGCGTATGTAAACCCACTGGTGAGGCCTTTACTTTTAACGGATTTTTCGTTAAAGTAATAAAAATTTCATGAAATTGGCGGCGGGGACGCTGGCAATTATTTAGGAGAACTTATGAAAAAACTGGCAATTATGATTTTTTGCGCGATAATCGCGGCAGGCATCGCCTTTGCGGGAGCGCAAAAAGAGACAGGCTCCGATGACTCACTACAAAAAATTCACTCAAAGAAAAAATTTGTAATGGGGCTTGACGATTCGTTTCCACCAATGGGCTTCCGCAACGATCAGAACGAGATTGTAGGTTATGACGTAGACCTCGCAAAAGAAGTATGCAGGCGTCTGGGGTGGGAACTTGTCCCGCAGCCAATCGACTGGAACGCCAAAGAGCAGGAACTGGCCGCCGGAGAAATCGACTGTATATGGAACGGCTTCACAATCACAGAAGAACGCAAAAAAGCGATACTGTTCAGCCCGCCATACCTAAAAAACGCCCAAATCGTCGTTGTCAAGCAAACATCGCCAATTAACACGCTAAAAGACCTTGCCGGTAAACGAGTCGGTACACAAACCGGCTCTTCGTCGGTAGACGCGATAGACAAAGCCGCTGATTTTAAGAAATCACTGCGCGAAATCATCGAATACAAAGACTTTCTGACCGCGTTCATGGATCTTGACGCGGGAGGCGTAGACGCGGTAGTAGCCGATCTTGTAGTTGCCAACGACAGCATAAACCGCTCAGGCAAGCCGCTGCGCAAACTCCATGAAACACTCGGCGAAGAAGAGTTCGGCATAGGTTTTCGAAAATCCGATATAGCGCTGGAAGAAGAAATATGGAAAACCCTTCAAAGCATGGTAACAGACGGCACCGTCGCGCAAATTTCGGAAATCTGGTTTAGCGACGACATATCGGTAATAGGGAAGTAGTCCCTCCCCACGAAAAAGAGCGAATGTCAATTTTTTTGGGCGTGTCCGGCGCATACGCCGGACCGGGCTTTGCGGGGTTGCACCATGGTCTCCTACGGCGCCCCCGCTCCCTACAATCCCTCACGCGTTTAAGTGATACCTGAATTATTAATTTCAGTTTTAGGCGGTGCGCTCGTAGGCTGGATAACAAATTCCATAGCCGTCAATATGCTTTTCAAGAAATTTCTTGGACGCTGGGGCGGCGTCATTGAAAGCAACTATAAAGAACTAATCCAAAACCTGTCGCGCTTAGTTGAACAAAAATTAATAAATACACAGACGCTTCAAAAAGAAATAGAAAAAGAAGCATTTAATGATATTCTGCATACATGGGTTAAAGACATACTCCAAAATGAATTACCCGAAAAAACTAAAAATCTGTATGTCAAGGACATTCCCGGCATAGATACAACGATAAAACACTTTACAGACTATATTAAGCATGAAAGACTGCCGCTTGACGGCATAACTCTTAAACAAATTTTATCAGAAGCTTCGTTACAGCATTTTGCAGATAGAAATATCAGCAAATTATGTTCAGACAACGCCGAATATAAAAACATAGCGGACGAAACGCTTAACAATTTTTTTGCAAACCGCACATTCGATGATTTTTTCTCTGAAACTCTTATAAATCAGATAAAAATAAACATAAATAAAATAATCGGTGAAATTGATTTTTCACAGTACGGCGCGGTTTTTGATCAAGTGTTTGAACAGCTTGTTAACAGCTCTTGTATAGACGCCGCGATAGAAAAACTTGAAAATTACATGGGCGGAATGTCCATATCCGAACTCGCTGAAACATCCCGTATACATCCGTATGAAACACTGCGGGCATTGCTTGATTATATCGCGGGTTTTACGGAAAGCGCGCGGGGCAAAGAATTACTGCGTAATCTTATCAACGAATTGATAAACGAAGCCGGAAAACTGGACATAACCGTATCCAGTATCTTACACCCGCGCCTCATTGAAAATATCGGCCTCTTCATAGAAAGTAACACGCCCGGCCTAATCGACAGGCTAATACTGTTTGTCAATGAGTCAAGATATGAAATCGACAAACTCATAGACGAAGCGGCAAAACAGCATTTCAACAAGAATGGCACGGTAAATAACCCGGTACAGGCATTTGTGTTCAACGCGCTTACCAGTAACAGCGGCTTTACCAATAAAATCATAGAAGTACTGGCGCAAAACCGTGATAAGGCCGGAAAAAAACTTTATCTCGAATTCAACGAATACTTAAATAAAACATTCGTCAGCGCGATCATATCGCAATTTAGAATTGATAACGCTGAAATACTGGACGCTGAAAATATAGTAAACGCAATCAATAAAAAGCTGCGCAATATACGGTTTGAAGATTTTGAAGCATTAACTGTGCTCATGAATGTAAAAATTAAAAACATGATTCCGAATCTTGATTTATCATTTATAAAAATAAAACTCATCCCATACATATTCAACAAATTAAAACAATTTTTTTGCGGGAATACAGTAAATCAAAAATTACAAGAAAAAATCAACAGCGTCATAGATTCTTTTATCAGGCGGAATATCGGCAGTGTTATTAATATAAAGAATGTATTATGCGATATAAGCGAAACCGGCGTAAAAGACATCATTTTTCGCCAATGGGAAAATGCCGCAAATACAGATATAGGCTCGATTGCGGCTGACAAAGCCGGCAAGATTCAATTCACAAATATAAAAGAAGACATAAAAAATTATAAGATAAACGATATTTATAACGCGCTGCAAACTGAGAATCTGTACGGCAAAACGGCAAACGCTATTCAAACACTAATCACCGATAATTTAGACACAATTTTAGGCGGCAATGTTTTTGATATAGCAAAGAATGAATTGAGTGTTTTAAGCCCGTCCCAAGTGAATAAAGTCGTTCAAGATTTCATGGGAACACAGTTGAAACCCATAAATATCATAGGCGCGATACTGGGCGGAATCGCCGGAGCCGTTACCGTATTTATAACATATATCTTAAAAACCCCGGAAAGTTTTACATGGACATTATTTGCCGTTTACGGCCTCATATTCAGTGTCGTTGGCATAGCCACAAACTGGATAGCGATAAAGATGCTGTTCCATCCATATAAAAAAATATTCGGCCTTAATTTTCCGCCCTTCATCGGCATTGCGGCGTACAAAAAGGCGGAATTCGCAAGCGGTATCGCTAAACTAATTCAACGAAATATGCTGAACAAGGCGGCGTTGCGGCGCTTTTACGCGGAAAAAAAAGACGGCCTGCTATTACAGTGCAAGGAGCGGCTTTCAGCGGAAAATTATAAATTTGTGGGTGATTTTTTTGCCGATGACGCGCGGCGCACGGCGGTCATAGACAGCATATTCAATTTTCTGCGGGTTTATATAAAAAAATCCGGCGGTGAACTAGCTGAAGGTATAGATAATTATATTACAAAACAACTTGAATCCGGTCGTCTTGAAAATTTAGCAAAATTTATACAAGACGCATTGATCAAAAAAATGACGGACAATAACTTTTCTGAATATATCGGCAAAAAAATACAAGACGGCGCGGCGGGGAAAACCCTATCCGGTATTCCGTGGATCACCGGCGCGATTATTGATATATGCTGTCAGTATTTACAAAACGTGTTTAATATAGAAAAAATTACAGCACTGCTGCGCCCGTATGAGGCAGCGTTTGATAGTTATATCGAAAGTTATATCAAAAATCATTCTTTGAATGATTTTGCCGGCAAAGAAACAATGGACGCTTTAGTAAAACTGCTGTCAGAAAAGGCGGCCTACCTGCCGAAAAAAGCAGGCGGCGGCATTGCGGGTATTCTGGCTAAAAAACAATTTCATAGACTACAGTCTCTCAGAAATTGCTGCGGTGAAATAATTCCGGAGCTAATTAACAGCAGCCGCGTCATCGGCATCATTTGCGGGCTGGCATCCAATCAAAAACAGGTAATTGTCGATAAAATAATGGACGGCGCGGGCGGCGCGTCATTTTTTGGACAGATTGTAAAGCAGGCTGCCAACGCGCTGATGCGTAAAGACATTGAAGCCATTACTGAAATAGTGATAGATGAAAAACTTTTTCCGTTTCTTAACACACGCCGCGGCGCAATATTAGGCATAGTAAATAATCTGCTGGAAAAACCGCTTAATTTTGACTGTGAAATTTTCAATAAAGATAAAATAGGACCGGTATTATCGCGCTTGTTTGCAGGCGGCATATTTTTGGGCGCGGCAAGAAATATTTCCGCTGAATTCTTGAATTATGCCGCTTCCACAAAGCTTAAAAAAATGCTTCTCATGATAAACGCGGCTACGGGCATTAAACTTTTGGAAAGACTTTTGCCGCTGCTAAAACCGCTTCTTTTTGAAATTAATGTATATTTGAACGGCGGCGATCCGACGGCATCATCATTTAAAAAAGCAGTTACTCCGATGTTTTTAGCGATTTTTAAAGATATACCGGCTGCTTCAATCTTGCAAGGAGTAGATACCGGCAGTGAAATTTACAAAATGTTAGTACAGTTTTTTAATGATAAAGCGGCGCTAAAAAATACAAGGCAAATTTTAGATAACGCGCTGCAAAAAATATTGAGCGATAAAGATTTTTATGATCATGTCATTTTTCGTAAAGATTTGTCGGAGTTTATGATAAATTGTGTAGGCAGCGCAGATGTCATGCGCAGGCGTTTTGCGCCTTTTTTTAACGGGTTGTTTTGTAACATAAACACATTAATAGACCCGGCGGCAAAAAATGCCGTATGCGGGGATTACTTATTGCCCGCTCTGTTCAATGCATGCGGAAATCAATTTCCTAATCTGGCAAATACTCTTTCATTGTATGCTGTTGTTGAACAAGAAATAAATATGATGTCGCCTAAAGAAATTAAAGAAATGTTTTACAGTTTTTCGGGTTCATATTTTGAAAAAATTATTTTGTATGGCTGGATAGGTTTATTCGGCGGTCTTTTAAGTTATGTTTTAGGCTGTCTCGCGGCACGCTTGTTTTTATGAATTGAAGCCGGTTCCAAAACTTCAGTTTTGGAACCGCTAAATTATATGAGCCTTTTTGCATAATGGAGTTGTTCGACAAAGAGAAAAAAGTCCGCGAATGTATCCAAATAATTTGCGAAAATTAGCGTTCATTCACGGTCCCCTGACATTCCATCAAACTCACGTTATTTAATCACCCGGTTCATCATCAAGCCTTTTTTGTACAAGGCCGCGTTCCAGCCGGTGGTCTTTTATTTCTAGTATCTTTATTAAAAGGTCGTTAAACTCAATTTCTGTTTGTTCACCGTCTTCCGGAATCTTGCCCAGCAAGCCTAACACGAGTCCGGCAAATGTATCGTATTCATCAACAGGAAGTTTTATGTCAAGAGCGGCGGCAACTTTATCAAGCGGCGCGGCGCCGTTTATCAACCACTCACCGGCGCGGGATGTTTTTTCAATAAACGGCGCGCCGGCGCCATTTTCGTCAATATCGCCGACAATGGCGCCTAACAGGTCGTACATTGTGATTATACCGGTGAAACCGCCGTATTCATCAATAACAAGCGCAAAACGGTTGTGTACTGTTTTCATCTGTTTTAAAAGCACGTCCGCCTTGACTGATTCCGGAACAAATTGCGCCTCATGTACGGCGTTATTCATTACATTAGAACGCGAGTGGTCATCAAGCAGCAAGTAATCGCGTGTGGAAAGCACTCCGGTAATATCATCAACCGTGCTGCCGCAAACAGGATAGTGGCTGTACGGATTATTAACGATTGTTTCATGCCATATTTTGTTATCATCTTTCAAAAATAATATAATTACATCCAGTCTATGCGTCATAAAATCAGACGCGCTGCTGTCGTCAAATTCAAAAACATTATGTATTATTTCTTTTTCATTTTGTTCTATCGCACCCTGCTCGCTGCCCGCATCTACCAAGAGCCGTATTTTTTCCTCAGTTACTACGGTATCCGCGTCTTTCGGGTCTATTCCAAGTACAGAAAGTATTGTGTTGCTCACCGCGCTCAAAAGCCATACAATGGGATATAAAATTTTAGAAGCGGCTAAAATAAAAAATGACATTAGATATGCGAGTTGTTCGGTTTTTTTCATCGCTATACGTTTTGGAACAATCTCGCCCAACACGATAGTAACAAACGACAGCACTATTGTAATCAGTACAAGCGAAATAGTTTTTAATACAGCAGTGGACAACGGGACTTTTATAGATGCAAAAAGTGAAATAAGCTCATCTGAAAAATTATTCGCCGCAAACGCGCTGCCTAAAAAACCGGCAAGCGTAATACCGACTTGTATGGTCGCAAGAAATTTTTCGGGCTGTCTTATGAGCGGCAGCAGGCGTCTGGCGCTTTTATTGCCATCTTTCGCCCGTTTTGCGAGTATTTGTTCATTTAATGATATGAGCGCTATTTCCGCCGACGCGAATATCGCATTCAACAGGATGAGTCCCAGTTGTAGAAGTAGTTGGAATATTAGTCTCTCATGAGACGGGGGGTCATCCATGTTTTTCTTTTTTAAATCGAAGGTAGAAACATAAGGCTGTCGCCATTAGCGCGTGTATGTATGGCGGACTGCCTACTTTTTGTATGACTTCTTGTGTATTTATTTTTTCCGCCGAGATAAATTCATCTTTATCTAGCTGCAAATCTCCGTCAATACGGAGATCTTCCGCCAAAAAGAAATAGACGCGGTTCGCCATTATCGCGGGGTTGGGGCTCATTATGCCAAGTTTTATCATTTTGCCGGCTGTGCAGCCGGTTTCTTCCCTCAGTTCCCGTGCCGCCCCTTCTTGCGGGGTTTCTCCGGTTTCTATTACGCCTCCCGGGAATTCAAGGCTAATCTCTTGCGCGCCGTGCCGCCATTGCCGTACCATAAAGAACGAGTCGCCGTTGTCGGCAACCGGAACAACAACAACCCAGTCGTTTGTTTCAATTACGGTGAACGGTTCGCGCCCGCCTTGCGGCGAAAGGCACAGCCGGTCTGTTACAGAAAAGATTTTCGTTTTAAATACTGTTTTCCGCTCAAGTTCCCGCCAAATAAGCTGCTCATCACTCATATCTATACTCTACACGCAAACAATAAAAATTGTAACCCCATTTGCCATGGAGGCACATGCGCTCCGCGCTAGCAGCTTGCCGCCCCTCGTTGGGGGCGGAGACGTGTTTACTTCGATAGCGGCGGTCGAGGTTTTGCCGCCCGCCAGCGCCCGCCAGCGGGTTTCTCATACGCTCCGCGCCCGCCAGCGGGTTTCTCATACGCTCCGCGTTAGCATACCCAAAGCGGCCTTTACTCCGTGCCGTCGGTAAGGCAAGGGCGGTTGGCATACGCGGCTGGGGGCGGAGATGAAATTCAGGTTTAGCGCCAATCACCGATGAACAGAATTTCTGGTTCAAGCTCTATGCCAAGTTTGCGGCGCGCTTCCTGCTGAACCGCTTGGGTTAAGGCGCGTATATCGGACGAAGACGCGCCGCCTGTGTTCACGATAAAGTTGCCATGCCAGTCCGCAACCCTCGCTCCGCCTATCCGCAAACCCCGTAAACCAAGCTCCTCAATGATTTTTCCGGCGCTCTTACCAAAAACCGGATTATTTTTGAATACAGAACCGGCCGATGGATAATTAAAATGCCCCTTACTATCCCGTTCAATCCGGTATTCCGACATCTGTTTCAAAATATCGCCGCGCCCGCCCCGGCTAAGGTCAAAGTGAACGGCAAGTATCAAGGCGCTTCTGCGTTGATAGGGGCTCAGTTTATATGACCAAGCGTCCGCGTTGAACGGCTCAAAAACAACATTGAAATCTTCGTCCAGCACATCAACACCGCGCAGTACGCCGGAAATTTCCCTTTCCCAGCAGCGGGCGTTCATCCAGACCGCCCCACCGGCAGTCCCCGGAAGTCCGGCAAGAAATTCCAAACCGGAAAGAGAATTTTGCGCCGCCAGTTCCGCAGCATCGTCGCTGAACATTCCGGCGGGAACGATAAAAGCGCCTTCATTCACATACGCGCCTGTCTTGGAAACCGTCCTTGTGTCGAATGTAATACCCCGAATTCCGGCGTCCGCGACAACGAGATTGGCCCCTCCGCCAATTATTTGAACAGGAATTTTGTTATCGCGGGCATAGCGAAAGAGGGGGGCGGCGGCGGCAAGCGGTTTATCCGCAGCCGCCTGTACATAAAAATCCGCCGGTCCGCCGGTTTTGAATGTTGTATGCTTCCACATCGGTTCATCGCGGCGTAAGGTAAGCGAAGCGGCGACAAGCATATCTTCCGGGATCAATTCGCAGGGCAGCATGACAAGCAGTATACAATGAACAGTTAACAATTATCAATTAACAATGAGGAATGAACAATTAGCAGTGAGGAATTAGGAGGGATGAGTGAAAGAAGGAAGCAATTAAAAATGAGCAATGAACAGTTAGCAGTGAGTAACTTTTTACTTCTTCCCTTTTACCTTTTACTTGAATAATAGGTGGGCGGGGGTGGCGGAAGACTGCCGTAGGCGGGCTGGAGACAGGGGTGGCGCGACTATGATGCGGCGGTTTGCGATGATGCGGGGAAACAGCGCCCCCCTTCTGAATAGAAAAATGAGCCGCAGATTACACGAATTAACAATTATCAATTATCAATGAGCAATTAGGAATGAGGAGTGAACAACATGAGGATGGCAACGCAGATTATCGGAACAAAAACCTAAGGCAGCTATCAACTTGAACGCATCTCCGCCGCCAACGGCGCAAACAAGTTTGCGGCGGCGGGAATACGCTAGCGCGGAGCGCATTGAAACCCACTGGTGGACGCTGGCGGGCTGGCGGGTGGTGGGTTTCATTTAATGGCGGCCTTAGCGGCTTTCAACTGCCTTGCGTTCACATAAGTCGGGTAGAAGTATGAGGATAAAAGAATAAAAGAACCGACCCCTATGGGGACATAGCCGTAATAAAATATTTCATCTACATCTGTTAACAGGAAATGCCCCAAACTTTGCATGGCGACACCCGCAAGCAAAACACTCAACCCCACTACAATTCCTTTCGTTTTTAATACGGCCGATTCCTCCAAAGGCGTAAGATTCGCGAGAGAGTTTATCGGGTCCATACTGAAAGACAGTTCCCCGTTATTTTCAGCGGAAATAACTACAGGACTTTGGGTATTTACGCGCAGCCAGTAAGCGGGAACATCTTTACTCATGGAGCGCCGTTTTGTCTTGCCGTTTTGCGGGTCAACCGTGAGCGTCTCTTTTTGCCGCATATTGATTCGCGTCCGCTTTGTACCCGGTGGGATAACTATTGCCCTGCCTGAAATTGTAGAGACAGAAAGCACAGGCTGCGATTTATACTTCAGACTGGACGACACAATATAATCAAAATTGACAGATCCGTTTTGCAGTTCCACTGTCGAAGCGCCGCCATTTACTATGATAGTTTCAGTTTTGCTTGCCTGATCTATGCGAATCCGTCCGTACATAAGCGTTATTGCCATTGTCCCCGCTAAACCGCTTATTTTGTCAAAGGAAAGCATAGTGTTCTCGGCTACTCTTATCAGCGCGTTACCCGGTGTTACACGGACTTCCGCAAAGACGCCGGCGGCAGTCTGAATAGTGTCGGCATCTCTTAGTATAACGCCTTCAACCGGCATAGTTGACGAATCATAGCTGAGACGGATCTCGCCGTTGCGTACAAGCGTGAAGCGGCCTCCGGCAGGGACTAAGGCATGGGAAACAGAAACTATCCGTTCAGTCTGGGCATGTAGTACAACCGGGCTTTCACAAAGAAAAAAAACTATAAAACCAAGTATAAAAGCCAGTTTCAAAACACCAGCGGGTTTTGAAATTTGTTTAAAAAAAACGGTCAAAGGCGTGGTTTTCCCCATTAAATCCAAAGCTGCCGGACAGACAGAGATTGTCTCTTCAAAACTGAAATTTTGAAAGAACCTTATTTTAGTATACACGTTCCGTTGTGAAATTAACATAGTAAATATTCGCCATACCTTTATACCTTAAAACCTGCAAGCGTAGCAGGCTGCTGGAACATTTGCCCAAAAAAGCGGCTGCCGGCGCTGTTACGGTAACAAAATATTCTTGTTTGCGTAATAATATATATCATTAGTCTGACTTTTAATATAGACTTCAAAAAAGATAATATCAATACGACAGGCAGTATATCCGATTATTAAATGAGGTAGATTCAAAACCGGCGGGCAGCGGATTGAGAAGGCAGTAATTCGCCGGGCGTGGAGGCGGTTATTCCCGCTAAAAACGGTTGTTTTTTCGCACATGGGGTTTCACAGGTCTAACGACTTGCGGAACACGCATTTTCAAGCGAAACCCCGCCAAAAACTTTAGTTTTTGGCGGTTCCCAAAATTTAATTCGGAGTTTTCTATGAAAAAAATATATTGCGTCATTGTACAGTTTTTTTGCGCCGCCCTGATTTTTTCGGCTGAACAGGCAGGCGTAAGCCTGGGGATCCGTTATTTTGATAAGCAGCTTTACTACCCGCAGCAGGGGGATATCTTGGTGCAAGTTACTATTACCAATACTTCGAGCGAAGTGTATCATTTCAGACTTTCGGACGACAGGGCATTTTCGATTGATTTTGATGTTCGCGCGCTTACTAACCGGCCGCTCGAAAACGCTGATGTTTTAGTAAGGAAACGAACGGGGCAGCAACAGGTTTTCTTTCGCGAGCTAAGCCTTGACCCGGGGGAATCGCTCTCATTTACCGAAAATATCCGCGACTGGCGGCGCATAGACAATCCCGGTTCTTATATCGTACAGGCCAGGTTTTATCCTGATCTTTTTAAGCCTGCCGTATCAAATAGTACGGAAAGCTCGCTCTTTGTGTCGTTGAGCGGCACTCCGTCCGAAAATAAAGAGCTTCAGCAGACATCAATCGAATCCAACCGGTTAAATTTGCAGATAAAGGCTCCCGCCATACTCAATTCCGAAGGAATACCTGTCGCGCTGGAAGAAGAAACACAGGCTGTCTATTTTAGGGAACATCTGCCGCCGGACGAAGTTGTTACGTGGACGCTGCGTAGCCGGCAAAAATCCCAGTGGGAAAAATTCTTTTTATATTTTGATATTGAGCAGATGCTTCTTAGGGATGCCGCACGCGGGCGTGTATGGCGCGCCGAGTCGGAGGAGGGGCGGCGGCGTATGCTCGCCAAATACAGGGAAGACCTGGGCGGGCAGGTGATAGACGGCGATATAAGCGCCATACCTTACGAGTTTACGATAGAACAAACTACATACAATGAGGATGAAGGCACGGTCAATGTGCTTGAAAAATTCAGGATCGGCGATTATACGGAACTTAAGCGGTATACCTACTATCTGCGCCGCGCCGGCGATATTTGGGTTATAGTCGATTATGTAGTCCAAAATCTGGGTACTGAATGAAACTCCCCGCCGCAGAGCCGTAAACAAAGTTTACGGCAAACAAGTTTACGCGCAAATTTGCGGCAGGGATTGCCCCCATAGTTGATAAGTAAACACGGAAACTCTGCCACAACAGCAGTTTTACTTTTACAATTTTGCTACAAACCGTACCCGGCAACAAGTCAAAATTTGCTTTAATAAATAGAAAAACCGCTACGCGGTTTTTTCCCGCGCGGTTTTTAGGCATTTTCTCCCTGCGTGTCTTTCTTTAAAATGCCTAAAAACCGCCCCGTGTTCCAAACGGCAGGCAGCAATTCCTTAAAAAACGTCCAACCGTAACAACCCCACAAAAAATTGTGGGTGGCAGCGAAAAAATGGGGGTGGGGCCCGCCGGGATGGGGGGCCCCATTTTTTCGGCTGACAGGCCCCGCACTTTTGACGTACGTCTTAACGGACGGTCCGTGTTAAAAGTAAAAAATTGCTTAGGCTTTATCTGCGGGAGCTGCCAACCCGTTCTTCCGATACTTTGCGTCCGTCAAGCCAGACGGCTCTTAGTATCTCTTTGTTGTCCCTGTACAAAGTTTCTATTTCGCGGTCCCCGTCGAGCGTAACGCTGCGTTCCATGACGCCGTTATTATAATTTTCTTCCCTTATAAATTCACCAGCTTCGTCATAAATGTAGGCCACACGCCGCTCTCCGCCGGGCCTTGTCCAAGTTACAGAAACTAAATGGTCGTTTTCCCATGTATTTTTTAATTCACCGATTACGGCGTCATCTTCGCCGCGGTATGTCTCGGTGATGACGCGCCGCTTGTTGTCGAAGGTATAATCTATTTTTGATGATTCGATATTCATAATATCCGACAAAAAAATTGAAAAACGGGGCGCCGGGACATTCATAAAATTGACGTCGGTAGGGCCGCCTTCGACAAAGCGCGGAAAATGTATCAATTCAGGCTGTGTCCCCGGGCTGTGAAATACCCGTTCAATAGAGCGTAAACCTTTTGAGCGGGTATACCGGTAAAAATCCGTCCATACCGGGCCGCTTTCCCGTCCGGTTATAGCGACAAAAGTTTCGGGTATGGGGGCGGGTCCATCCGGATTGCGAACCATTTCCGCGGCGGAAGGGACGGTTTCCGGGGTACTTACGATGTCTGACAGATTGTCAATGATAGGGGTTTCCGTCATATCCGTTTCGATCAATGATAATTCATCTTCGGACGGAATTATTATTCCGGGTACAAGTTCCTCTGCCAGATCATTGAGATCAGTGAGATCATTGAGCGCCGGCGTTTCTTCATCAGACGCTTCCTGCGATACCGCT
Source organism: Spirochaetaceae bacterium (assembly GCA_031265535.1). Taxonomy (GTDB): domain Bacteria; phylum Spirochaetota; class Spirochaetia; order Treponematales; family Breznakiellaceae; genus JAIRMY01. Next base: position 13,565 of record JAISCO010000145.1, read on the forward strand.
TCAACAAAATGAGCTTCCGCCTTCAGCAGAGTATGGTCTTTATAAGAGTATGAGATAAAATAGCCGGAGCCGTCCGCGTCAAGGCGCTGTTCCTCGACCAGGAAACCTTGATCATCATACCATTCGATAAAGCCGGAGCCGTTATCGCTTATCGCGGCAACAAACAGCGCAATTTGCATCTGGTCGCGGAACACCCACTGTGTTTTTACCCGTTTGCCGTCCTCGTAAAGTATGCTGCATGTGATACGCCAAGGCTCGGAATAGTATTTTCGTATCTCGCGCGGCAAGTCTTCCGGTTTTATTTCGCGTACCGCCAGCGCGTTTTTTTCCCGCAGCGCGCGAAGCGGCATCGCGCGTTCAAGCGCCATTCCCGCCGGATTCGATATGTACCACTCAACATCGTTTACCGCGGCGTGTAACACCGATGTTAAACAAAAGAATTGTATCAAAAATATATGTTTTTTAATTCCCACGCCGCCTCAGGGAATTTTTGAAAGCACACGTTTCGCCGGGTTTTAGCCCGAAAAACCGCGAAACCGCCGCTAAAAACAGCCGGTTTTTAGCGGCGGCTTTTAGCCTAAAAATTCCTTAATACATTCATCGGCATTGAACGGGCGGATGTTTTCATATTTTTCGCCGTCGCAGATATACAAGACCGGCAGTTTGAGTTTTGCCGCCAGCGGGAACACAATTCCACCTTTAGCGCTTGAATCCATTTTACTCAGTATTACGCCGTCTAATTTGACAGCCTCGTGAAATGTTTCCGCCTGAACCAGCGCGTTGCCGCCTGTAGTGGCGTCAAGCACAAGCCAGCGGTATGTGCGGCTGTCTTCCGGCGTTCCCGCGCCCTTAGAGTGTGTAACACGGTCTATCTTCTTTAGTTCTTCGACAAGCGCCGATTTTGTATGCATTCTGCCCGCCGTATCGGCGATTACATATCCATACCTACCGGCCAGCGCCGCCTCCAGCGCGTCGTAAACAACAGCGGCGGGGTCTCCTCCCTGTTTATGGGCGATTACGCGGATCCCAAGCCGTTCTCCATGTATTTTAAGCTGATCTATGGCCGCCGCGCGAAAAGTGTCGGCTGCCGCGAGTATAATTTTAGTGTCTTTTTGCAATAAACGCGCCAATTTTGCCGCCGTAGTTGTTTTTCCAACGCCGTTTACCCCCAAAAGCAGGATAACTTGCGTTTTTCCACCGGTTTCGGCGGGGATTTTTTGCTGATCCTGCGCCTTTTGCAGTATCTCGTTCAATATTTTTGATAGAATCAGCCGCGCCGCCTCCGCTTCACGGATATTTTCTTTTTTACAGCGCCGTTTTAGCTCGTCAACAGTCTCAAACGCCAGCGATGCGCCAAAATCTCCTTCTATAAGCATGTCCGCCAAATCATCAAAAAAATCATCATCCAAAGTGGATGTCAATCCAAAAAAATGTTTTAATTTGTCAGAAAATGACATTTTTCCCACGTTTCCCCCGGTTTTCCGTCAAATTCAGCTTTGGCGTTTCTAAACTCTGTTGTGAACATTCTAAAACTGAGTTTATCACTTCCAAACCTATCTTTACAAGTTATACGTCCGGCTGCGGCCAGTTGCCGGAAAGCGCAGTAAACAAGGAAAAAGGGAAAAGTAAAAAGGAATTTCTTACTTCTTAATAAAGGGGGGGGGGGGGCATCAATCATAAACCGTTAAATTTTTGAGGTAATATGATAAATTTTTCGATGCGGCTCCCCCCGCCCAAAAACGGCATGCGAACTAGTGAGCATGTGTGAATATGTGGCAGCATGGCGTAGGCCCAAAAAACTTACTGTTACATGCCGCTTACAGGCCGCGCTCCATAGTCCTCATTTCGCTGCGCTCCATTCCGGTCTATTCCTTCCTTATAGGGTAAAGCAGGCGGCAAAACGTCAGGCAAAACAGTGCACCGCACTGTTTTGTCCCCACTCTTGATCGGGCTTAATTGTGGGGATCGCAGTGCCGCCGGATCCCAACACGCTTCCGATATGCTCCCTGCATCCATAGTCCTCACTCTGCTTGTGGTCTTGTCCTTCTTTACCGCTTACGCGGGTTTTCCATTACCCCCAGGTTCCCGCCTGCCGGCGGCGGTAATTGTATGTCCGGCGGGGATGTGGTATTACCGTTGATGCCGGAAATGATACGAAACGAAAGCGGGGCGCCGGATGAAGCAAAAGAGACCGATAAAAAAAGTTATGAGGAGCAAAAACAGGACTGTGACGAGAACAACAATGTCCTAAAAAACTGTGTATATCACTTGGAGCATAATGTGGAAACAAAGTTTCCAACGGGCACGGTAAAAACCATGCGTGCGAGATATATTGCATTTTGAATCTGCCGGCGTTTTTAGTTAACGGATTGATGATACTATGTGATGAAAACTTTAAGAAAAGCGCGTTCATATTTCGGAAGGAACGCGGAATTTTATAACGCTTTACGAACATTCTTTTGGAGTTTTGAGTTCCAAAGCCGGGATGATTTCCTACTCTTTGTTATCTATCATGCCAAAGGCGGCTAAAAGTAAAATTGCTGATTTAACGCCGACCTTTGTCAGTTCAAAAATGGCTTTTTGAACCACGTCAAGGTTTATGAGCAGATTCTTTAAATAATCATCACGGATATTTTCCGCACTTTGACTGACAATAGGATTGTTAGTATCTATCAACGCCATACGTTAATACTGTATGGCGTTGATAGATAAAGCTATTAACTGAGCTTGTTCCGAAACTAATCGACTATGTGCTGAAGCGCATGGTGCGCAAACTTTGTTTGCGATGGAACAAGCTCTTGGAAAAATCGGTCTAATCGGACTAAAGTCCGGCCCGCTTTTTCCACAAAATTCAAAGAAACTGGACAAGCATAGCTTGTCTCCCCAAAAACTGAAGTTTTGGAACAGCCTCAACTATTTTGAAATTTATAAAAATTAACGGCGCGTTGAAACTGGAACCGGAGAGGGGCGGCGGTCGGCGACATCGCGCACCAGACGGGAAACATGGGGGGCTTCGGGAACGAGGCACATTTCATCAAACTCTTTCATCCTTTCATCGCTAATACCGCCCGCTTCGTGTAAACCAATAATTTCTTCGTGACACATTTTTAAAATGTCGCTCTCATATTTTCTGCTCATAATAGCCTCCTAATCAGTTATTTCAATCCAATTGCCTGTATCAATACGACTTTTTAACACCGCATCTGATACGTTAAGGATTTCTTTCGATGTTTCTCTAAGAACCCTTACTTCTTTTTCGGAAATATTTCCTTGAACACTTTTTGCAAAACCGTATGAAAAAAATGTTCGGGTTCCATTCTTAAAAAATACTATAATACGGTATCCGCCACGTTTGCCTTCGTCTTGCTTTGCGATACGCTTTTTGTAAACGCCGCTTCCCAAATCAGCATCCCATTTACCAGCTTCAAGCTCATCGACAATCCCGCGCAACGTCCCATCGTCAATCCCCGCCTTTTTTGCGAAACGGCTAAACCATGTATTTTTAAATACTCTCACTCCCTAAGTATACTATACTCCAAAAACAGCCGCAAGACACGCCTTTAACTTCCGTTAATGGAACTTTTACCAGTTGATACTTCCGTTGACGGAAATTCCTGTTATGTCCGTTCCTCATAGAAAACGCCTGTTCTTGCCGCTTCCCAAAAAGCGTCCCAGTTGAGGGCGTCGAGTCCAAGACTGTCCAGCGATTTACAAAAGTCTTCGGCGAATATCTCAAGCGCTGCCAGATTATAAACATAAGTATCAAACGCATGGTTCGGCTTCCCAAAATCCAGTTTCCACACATAGCCCCTAAACTGGTTTGTCTGTGAATCGCGCCGCTCGACCTTTGCATGGATTGCCTCGCCGGTGATGTTAGCCGGATGCCGCCCCGAGTTCCCGTGTATGACCGCCCCCATTCGCGCTTGCCCTGCGTAGGCTCATCCTTATTCCCTCTCCTTAGAAATAGTTAGAAATATCTATGTTAGAAATATCTATGTTAGAAATATCTATTGACAAAAAATAAATGTTATAGCTATACTATAAACATGAATTTTGTGGGTAAAAATCTGAAAGCTTGCGGCAATGTCCGTAGTATCCGGCAGGAAGCATCCGGATCTGGCGTTTTTGGGCTTGGAATATCAATACCTACCCCCCCCCCCCCACTCTACAAATACTTGTCAATATAATAGTTTCCATAGCTTAATATACTGTTTTAGCCATATTCCTGTTCCTCACATACCGAATTCCGGGCGATTACTGTTTCTGTATATAATCATTAATTTTCTGAAAACGCAAAAGCTAAGAAGGTGAAATTTCCCCATGAACAATACCCGGCAGTGGTAACAGACTGCCAAAAATCCTGTGATTCACAGGCAGCTTATTCGACTAATAACCCAATAATTTGACCTTTTGGGATAGTTTAATATTACCCGCTTATGCGGAGAATATAAAAAATTGGCGGTGGGAAAAGACCACAAAGGAGTTCTTTATATATGAAAAAGAACAGATTTATTATTTTGGGAGCATTGGCGATCTCATTATCGCTAACTTTGCCGGGATGTACCACAATCGACACCGTTGGCAGGGAAAATCACGGGGCGTTTCAAAACGTAAGCATTTCGGCCAAGGACTTTCAGTCGCTGGGTTTAGTATTCACCGAAGCATCGTTTGATACGGATGACAAGGGTTCAAGGGGCGATGTATTTACTTATAACGCTCTTTTAAAAGAAGCCCAAAAA
>JAISCO010000165.1 GCA_031265535.1 Spirochaetaceae bacterium
CTGTTTACGGCGGCGGCTTTTACAGGCGTCTCAGCCTTGCTGTTAAGGCGCGCCGCGAATTCCGCCTCAAACGCGAGGGACTCGCGGGCGGTGGTAAGCCAGCCTGAACGCAGCACCCGTAAAACCGCGTCCTCTTCCTCTTTCCCGATAAACGGGCGCGCAAATGGGATAAAATCCGCCGCAGCTTGCGGGTCTTTGCCGTTCCCGCCGCCGGAATTTGTAAACATCCATTTTATATTAAATTATCGTATCAAGGCTGACAAGGCAAAAAGGAAAAGGGAAAAAGGAAGAAGGAAAAAGGGAGAAGGAGAAGGGAGAAGGGAAAAAGTAAGAAGAAGGAAAAAGTAAAAAGGGAGAAGGGAGAAGGGAGAAGGGAAAAAGTAAGAATGGAGAATGGAGAATGGAGACAGCAATTAGCAATTAACAATTAGCAATGAGGAATGAGGAATGAGGAGTGACAGCGTTATAACTGATCAGAGCGGGCGTAATTCGTGTAATCTGTGTAATCAGTGGCCTCTTTAACAATTAGCAATGAGGAGTGATGAGTGACAGCAGTTGAACCGGTTTCAAATAAAAAGGGGGAAGCGCATCAATCATAAACCGTCAAAATTTTGAAGTTTATGATAACTTTTTCGACGCTGCTCCCCCCGCCCAAAAACGGCACGTGAACTAGTGAGCGTGTGTGAGTATGTGGCAGCATGGCGTAGGCCCAAAAAACTTACTGTTACATGCCGCTTACAGGCCGCGCTCCAAAGGTTTTTGCTTTTGCAAAAACGCTTTTCCGCTACCCCCACCCATTAACAGCGGCTAGTGGTTTTTTGCAAATAAAATCACTATAGCGCTAAAAGTATAATTGCTGGCGCTTTAACAAGTAAAAAGGAAAAGGTGAGGTAAAAATTAAAAGGTAAAAAGGAAAAAGGGAGAAGGGAGAATTAACAATTAACAATGAGCAATGAGGAATGAGGAATGAGGAATGACAAATCAGTGTAATCTGTGTAATCAGTGGCCTCTTTAACAATTAGCAATGAGGAGTGAGGAATGACAAATCAGTGTAATCTGCGTAATCAGTGGCCTCTTTAACAATTAGCAATGAGGAGTGATGAGTGAGGAGTTAACAGCTTTAATGATAAAAGCTAAGTTTGAATTTTAGGATAGAGCCGGAGCCGCCGGCCAAACAAAGCCGCTTGTGGATTAGGACGCGGCTTGATTGATAATAGTCAATGCCGGAAACGGCGTCCAAACCGCTGCTTTCGGAAAGTATCCATGCGTTAAATTTGCCGGCGTCCGTGCCGGGTGCGTCCGCGCCGAGGGCGTCCGCGCTAAGGTTAATGATTACCTCATTATCCATGTCTTGAAAATCAATGGCGGCGGCGTCTGAAATTGTTAATCCCCCACCTTCGAGAGGCGGGGCGATCATCTTTTCACTATGGTTTGAAAATGATTCATATTCATTGTATGAGTACACGCGAAGACGCGTTTCATCATCATTTGAAAAAGATATATTCAATTCAGGTATAAAAATAAATTCCTGTTTAGTATTACTTTTATTTGTTATACAGTACGATACACTTATTTCATCATTTTTAAAATTATAGCTTTTTTCAATTTCCATATTAGAAAAAGTATTAGAAAAATTATTCAAAAAATTGCTGTCGTCAAGCGCGGGTAATTTAAAACTTAGCTTATGACGCTGCCGGTCTATTGCGGTCATTTCATAACGCTCTTCGCCGCACAGACGCGCGCCGGAATAATCTTTGTTTATTACAGACTTGTACGAAAACCCTGGCGGCGCAATCATGTCGCTGAATGAATAACGTTTACCGTCTACGCTTGCCGCACCGCAATAATTCCATGAACGTGGAAGATAGTCTAACTCGAATATGCTTGCCCCTGTCTCGCTGATAAAGCAATTAATGTCTTCGCTTTGAAACAAATATTCATTCACGCCGTCAAAATTAAAATCAAAGACTATAAGGGAGGATAAAAAAGCCTTATACTCCCGCGTTATCTTTTCCGCGTCTAAAAGGGCGTGGTACGCGGCGTTTCTAATAGAGGCTTGATTTATTCCGCTTTGCGGCGCGCCGCAAAATAGATCGTGATTCTGCGCTTTCCACAATTCTTCATAGGCGCTGCGCTTGCTTATCTTATCGCCGCGCAGTTGATCAATAAGCGCGCGGACAAAAGTCATCTTGGCATAAAGATAATTTTTTTCAGGATATTCTATCAAACATTTTTTTACCGCTTTTTGCGAAAAATATATCTTTCGCCGCGATACAAGATTTTTTATTAGTTTTGACGGCAGTGAAAAATCTATTTTATTTTCGTACTCAGACAGATCCGATAAAAAATAATGTGCCGAAGTTTCCGTAAGCGGTTCAGGATTTCTATTATTAAAGCAGGGGGGAAAAACGCTTACTATTTTCTCTGCCCCATTATTTTTAGCGTCAAGCAAAAAACTATCAAGCGTTCCCGGCACATTCTGTTCAAGCATGGCGTTAAAGCCGGTTGGAATCGGAAATATGGTAACAAATTTACCTTTATCTTCGCTTATGTAAGGTTCGTACAGTCCGCTTTCTTTTATTCCGGCATCAAAAAAATATGTTTCATCAAGGAATGTGTAGGTTATATTGCATAAGGTAAGTACGCTGGGCATGGAAGAATCCCACGCGAGTTTAGGCAGCAGGCAACCCTGAGTACGCTTGCCAAAATGTTTGCGCAAGTATGTCGTAAGCATCTCAATATGCCCCAAACGGTCCTTGTAGCTGATGAGCGGCATCACAGGTTCATAGAAACCGCCTGTCAGCAATTCAAGCTGCTTCCTGCGAACCATGTCCGCTGTAAGCATAAAAATTTCACTGTGATTGCGCTCAATCCAGTACCAGAGTGAACCGGAGAAGTGTAAAACTGCCGGAATTTTTGGAAATTTGTACAGCGTAGACAGAGCCGGCCGAATTTTATCGCTATACAAGCGCTCAAACGCGGAATCGTCAGCCCCGTTTGGAAGATGATAATGGATGCCTAAAATAATCGTTACTGCTGCGCTCATAGTTTTTCAAAATACTAGCCTTTTTTATGCTGTTTGAAAACACCTAAAAACTCAAGGGGTACAGCACCAAAATATAAGCTATGGATAAGGATACAAGTGAAAGTAATGCCATAGATATACATAATATGGGCTGACCGCTAAAAATTGAAGGAAGTTTCTCGTTTTTACCGCGAAGTTTTATCATTCGCAGCAATAAAATAGCAAAAAAAGCGCTAAAAGAAAGACAAAAAGATAAAACAAACGCGTCCATCGCTGTGTCCGCCAGGTGTAAAGTCAGTATTAAGGCCGTTATGATTAGCCCGGAGTATGATGTATAGAGTGAAAACATCCTGTTTTGGCGTATATAACCCGGAATCAATATGGATATCGCGGTTTCAATGCCAAAGGTTAAAAAACATGTCAGTGGAAACAAGAGAAAGTACCGCAAAAACCCCAGATTTAGCGGACTCAGCATAAATGTAAAAATAATCCATGCAACAAATACCGTTATGAACATTATCGGCAGTTGCAGCAGGCTGCCGGTTATAGGCTGCTTGCGGTTTTCAAAAATCTCCTTTGTGCCGAGCCCGAATGTTAAGACAAGGTTAAATGAAAATACTGAAAATACAGCCAGTATGAGTAAATTGTTCATAAGCCTTCCATGCGCCGCAGGCGTCCCGCGTTAATGTAACGCAGCATGGCCATAATGTATGCCAACAAAAAAAGCGCGCCTGTGGAGCTTGAAATAAGCTGTATGGGGTACGGGTATAGTCCCTTGGTGTTGAATAATTCCATTATGCCGCGTTTTCCCCCCGGCACGGTAAGCGTAGCAAAACCCAGCGGCTCGCGAATCAATGAAAATACAAGCGTTAAGCCTCCAAGCGCCAGCAGTTCAAATAAGGATCCTTGAAAAATCTCGTCTACGGATGAGTTTTCAAGCGAAATACAGAAATTACTGCCCACATAAAATACAGGCACTATCATACAGATAAGGTAGCTCTCCATGGCAAGCAAAGGATTCAGCAAGTATAGCAAAAAAAGGTAAAGGCTGCCTGAAAATGACGAAATTAATACGTTGAGCATCCGTATTTTTGTTTTTGATCTGAGCCCGTGAGGACTGATATTTACAAACGCGCTTATTATAGAAACCCAAATAATCTCGCTCGCCGCGACTATCGCGTACGAAAAGCGGCTTCCCGCTATTATAAACAACGCAATCCCACTCATCGAAGAGATGGGAGAATTGAAAATCCGGATTAACTTTGCGCTTATACTATTTGGCGCATCTACGCCCCCTGCTTCTAACATATTATCTCCGTCTAGTTCCTTCCATCCTGTATCCGCTTTAAGATTACGGCGTTTTTTTCAATCCTGTCTATCCAAATACGCAAATATCCCGGATTAATACGCGCCAGCCCCCTATCTCCATTCACCGTAAGCGGTACCAGGGTGCTGAGTCTGCCTTCGTCATCAATTATAGCCAGACAGGGCGAAAAAATACCCTCCATGATGAGCGGCGATATAACGGCATTCTCGCTGCTTGTCATCGTATACCAAGTTCCAAGCTGCGTTACACTGCCGGGAATATGCCACGGCGAAATCACCTGCTCTATGTTCCTGTTCTCGCCTATGCTGTCAAGGAATTCATTAACTGTCCTTACAGTAAGGTCATCGCGTAAACCCGTAGAAAAGCCCCATATTAGAGCGGCTGTAAGCACTATAACCGCTGTCCATATCGCAAAGACGGAAATCTCGCTCAAACCGGTAAAAAAATGCTTTACTTTTTTGAGAAAGGGCCTTATCAAACTAAATACACGATCAGTATTCATTTTTGTCCTCTTTGCCTTCTACCGCTCCTCGTCTTTTTACCGGATTATAAATATACCGGCTTTCTATATCGCGTATCAAAGGCGTAAATGTGTTCAGCAGCGCGACGGCAAAGAAAGCGCCGTAGGGTTCGCTTTTCATGTAACGGAAGAAGAAGGTGAGCGCCGCCGCCAATAACGCGAAAATCGTCTTGCCGTAAACTGATTTTGGGCTTGTGGCGGGGTCTGTTAAAAGAATGAACGCCGTTATCAATGTGCCGCCCGTCAGGATGCCGAAAAGCACCTCTCCTTCCCACAGTTCGCCGCCTGTAGGAAGCACTCCCGCGATTTTTATCAACAGCATATAAAATAAAAGATATACCGCGGACACATAAAACCGGCTTACCCCTAAAGCGGCTATAACAACACTGCCGAGCAGCAGGGCGTACACCCCCCTGTCGCCTATTATGCCGATGCCCGGCGCGGAAAAAAAATCCAGATAAGATGCCGGCAGCTCCGTGCCAAATAAAGAAAATACCGTTTTGTTAAAAGCCCGCGTTACCGCGCCGGTATTCTGGATAAAACCGTTTTGACTCAGGATGTCCCAAAATGAGCTTATCTTGTATCCGCCGCCGTTTACGACTTTATTTACCAGAAACGAGAGCGGCGAGCCGGCGATTGCCCCGTCAAAAGCGCCCGGCCATGAAAAACGTATAAAAAGCCAGCCAGAAACGGCGGGATTCAGCCAGTTGGCGCCCAATCCGCCAAAAGTAATTTTTACAACGGCAATGGCAAAAACCGCGCCCAGCGCCGCAAATACAGGCGGTATTTGATTAGGCAGCAGCAATGTCAGAACAAGCGCAGAAGCCGCCGCGCTGCCGTCAAGCACAGTATGCCGTCCGGTTTTTGAGCCGGCAATAAATTCGGTAAGCAGCGCCGCGCCGAGCGCGGCGAACATGACATATATTGACGCGCCGCCGTCTCCAAGCGCCGATTCTATAACGGCTATGGCGGCGTAAAGGCTTATCAGCCACATTCTTATCTTGTACGGACATTCAATGTTTATCTGGGACCGTTCAAAAAGGGCTGTTGTTTTATCCGGCACAATCGGCTCCTCTGAAACTTGAGCGCGTGATTGCCGTACATATCGGAAGTTTTGACGGGCAAACCGTCTCGCAGCAGCCGCAGCCGATACAGCACGCAACCAATGAAATCATCGTTTCATCATGTTTTCCGTCTTTTATCCGTTTGTATATATCTTCCGGATCAAGCTTGGCAGGGCAAACATTCCTGCACTCACCGCAGCCTATACAAACCGCCGCGGACAGAAATTTAGAAATTTTTTCTAACATAGGAAAAAATTTCCCCGCCGCTCCGCGCGCTTCGCCCCCTTTCTGCGCATACGCAAACACACTGCGGCTTGTTTTTAGTATGGGTTCGTCCAAACTCGCGGCGCGTCCCAGCAGCGGCGAACCGGTTGCCGCGAAAACAGGCTCCGCGGAGCTGTCTGCTCTGCCGCGGAACCCTCCACATTCAGCGAAAATATCGCGTAAGCGGCTCCCTATGCGCGCTTTGACCACCGCCGGATACATTACCGCCGGACCGCCTACGGCAACATAGCGTTCCAGCGGCGGCGTACGCAGAACAACCGCGTCATACACCGCCGCTATCGTAGCGGGACCCAAAATAAGCGTCTGTCCGCCGGCAGGCGCGCCTGTTAGTACGCCTGTCGGCGCGTTTTCAGCTTTTTTGTACCTGCGAAACACGCTAAGCAATTCAAAATCACTCTGTTGAGGGTAACGCGAACCGGTAAGAAAAGCGGAAATGTTGAATTGCGCCCCGGCACAAGCCGCGGCTTGTGCCGCAGCCGCGCTGCTATTTGCCGCGTCAAGCAAAACATCAACCAAATCTTTCGCGGAGGATGATACCGCGAATACAATTCTGGACGCGCCCGCCGCTTTAGCCGCTATCAAGCTGCCTTCTCCAATCACGCCGGCTCTCTCTTTGCATAAACAGTAGTCCGCAGCAAGCCACGGGTCATCAAAAACACAGCGTACCAGCAATGTAACTTCATCTTTAACCGTATCATACTTGGAAAAAACATCAGACAGCGGATATCCAAGCCCGTCCATCTCGGTTACGCCGTTCTCGGTTATCAATGTTTCTATTTCAAAGCGGCTTAATTCTGTCCATGGGTACACGGTTTCCGGCTTTCC
>JAISCO010000174.1 GCA_031265535.1 Spirochaetaceae bacterium
GTAGTGACCGCGGCGGCCATAGCCGCCATGACGGTAATTGTTTCATGCTCGGTAGCTGAAGGGCCGCTGGATTTAGCCGGTGATGACGGGACAACAGGCTCGTACACCATAAGTGTTGCGGGCACGGAAAATGGCTCGATTAAAGCAAACCGTATCAAGGCCAATGCGGGGCAGTCAATAACCATAATCGCGGCTCCGGAGGCAGCTTCGGGATGGAAAGGCTCAGATGAAGCCCTCGCGGCGTTGAAGGGGGGGGGGGGGGTAACTACGGCGAAAGCAACGATGATGACCACTACCCTTGGTATTTAAATAACATTTCCATTAAAAACGCCGGCGGAGAACTGGTACCATTTACCAAAGTTGCCGCTAACCAGTGGAGATTCAGTATGCCGCCGGGGGATGTAACAATAAGCGGAACATTCAGCCAGACCCCTACAAAGAGCGCTTACCTTGAATTTCTTAATGTGAGCGTAAACTCGACTATCACACCTGCCCTTATATATTCACAAAAAAATTACACCGCGGAGATTCCCCACATCTTTCCTACAGACCAGAATCAGAAATTCAGTATTATAGCGATACCCGAAGACCCGCAGGCGGAGGTATCAATAGCGCCAACGTCTGAAGCAGGGGGCGAAAACTGGGAGTACACGCTTACCGAAGGTATAACCGAATATACGATAACGGTTTCCCAGCCTAACGCTAACCCTAATACGAATACATACAACTTTACCGTAAGCTACGAGCCCGACCTTACGCTAAAGTCGATAGAACTTACAAGCAGCGAAAATGAAGGATGGATACAAAACGTACTGGTTCAAGACGGGCAGACGATTACCGTTCCTTACGGCATCATTACTATTGCCGCGAGTCCTAGTGGTGAAAATGTTATGTTAGAAGCAAGAAAGACCGGTTCCGGCGATTTTCCCACAGGCGGGCCGGGTACCGAATGGACACTTACATATCCTGATAACCAGAACATCTACGCTTTTTATTCAGACGTGAAGATTACATCAACGAAAAGCACTAACAACGGTAGTTATACAAAGGACTTTATTCTGAAATTCAGAAAAATCGTCGATCCAAATTGGCCGACAAGTTACTGGGCAACGTCAATACCAAAAGACAATGGCGTAAGCATTATAAAAAAGGATGATAAGTATTACGAGGTACACACATTCATAAAGAGCGGCACGCTCAGCTTTCCTACTGACGACCCTGTTACTACCGACTATCTTGCAACTGCTAAATTCGACTATCTTATCGTAGCGGGCGGCGGCGGCGCGGGCAAGGGAACTTGGTATGTCGGCGGGGGCGGCGGCGGCGCGGGTGGGGTGCTGTATAAAACCGTGGAAACCCTCACGCCGGCGGGAGGTTCCGTTTCGGTAACGGTCGGTACGGGAGGCGGAGGCGGCATCTCCCAGCTAGACGGCACGGACGGAGGACCATCCGCTATCGGGAACATCTCGGTTCCCGGCGGGGGAGGCGGCGCCGGCGGCGGGGAAAACGTCAACCCCAATAGGCCCGGCAGACCCGGCGGATCCGGCGGGGGTGGCGGCGTGTCATACTCCACCGGTTCTGCCGTTGGCGGCGCGAGCACCGCTACTGACGGGGTAATGGGAAAAGTCGGCGGTGGCGGCAGCGCGGGCAAGAGCGGGGGAGGCGGCGGTGCTGCCGGCGATGGCGGGAATGGTACAGGCGGCGCTCCCTGGGTACCTGCCGGCGATGCCGCATGGGTTATCGGCGTGGCTGGCGGAGAGATTTCACGCGGCGGTAACGGCGGCCTTTACCAAACTGGGCCGGGTGGCGCGGCCGGACAGAACTACGGCGACGGCGGGTCGGGCGGCAGCGGGTGGGGCGGGCCAGGCGGCGCGGGACACAGCGGCATCGTGGTGATCCGTTTTCCGGCAAAACCGAACGACACGGGCGGCGAACAGCCCGAATAATGAGCAATTAGCAGTGAGGAACAGGTAAAAAGGTAAAAGATAAAAAGTAAAAAGTAAGAATGAGCGATGAGTAATGAAGGTAACAGGTAAAAAGAAAAAGGGAGAAGGAGGAATTAGCAATGAGCAGGTTGTCGCGAAGCGGCGGGGTATTAAACCAGACTTTGCGAATCAAGCCAGTCTTTTCCAAGTTTTTCCTCAACTTCAGACAAGTCATAACCGCTCGTACGGATATAGTCAGTCCCCAGAAACTTTTTCATGACCTTTGCGCCCCAAGCGGGAAGCGGTATGTTTGCTTTGCGAAACGCCAGAGCATCCTCGTCTTTTTCGGCTTGTTTCAACGCGACAAACCGCGTCCAGAGCGACAGCCTGTCTTTGGTTTCTTCATTTGTTTGATTCATGCTTTGCCTCCCGCAACTTTGAGTATAGCGCTCCGGTCTGAATTAAACCGCCTCACTTTTCATAAATATACCCCGCCAATCCCCATATCTTCACGGGCATCTTGCATATCACATAACCCGCAAAAATGCCCGTCCCCAGCCGCGTATGCTAACCGCCTTTTTCGGACCCTAAGGCACGGAGCAAAGAATGCCTGCGGTATGCTAGCGCGGAGCGCACATAAACCCGCTGGCGGGCGCTGGCGGGCGCTGGTGGGTTGATTATTTTTAGACAGTGTTGTACTGTTTGTTTTAGGAGATTTGTAATGATTCGGACGATTTTTACACCGGATAGCGAACAGGTAACTTTCCCGATTCCTGAAAAATATATAGGCGCCGAACTGGAAATAATTATTTTTCCTATTAAAGATGTTTCACCGGTATCTGCTTTTGTACAAAAAAAACCTGTATTTGGGTGTGCCAAAGGAAAATTCAAGATGGCAAACGATTTTGACGCTCCAATAGATGATTTTATGGAATATATGCAATAATGAATTTACTTTTGGATACGCATACGCTCATTTGGTTTTTCAATGGCGACGCATTGTTATCAGAAAATGCAAAACAATCAATTATAAAATTACAACATAAAAAATTTGTCAGCATAGCTTCTGTCTGGGAAATTGCTATCAAAATCAGCCTGAATAAACTTTCTTTTGGCGGTAAGACACAAGGTTTTCTGGATTTGATTGACAATAATGGTTTTGAATTACTCTCCATTGATAAAAAATATATTTTAGAATTAGAAAAACTGCCTTTTATTCATAGAGATCCTTTTGACATATTACTTATTGCCGCTGCAATTTCAGAAAAAATGCATATTGTTACAGCCGATGCAAATATAAAAAAATATCCTGTCAATTGTATTTGGTAATAGGCTTGTTCAATAACTAGGGACAGGTAAGATTGACGCGGATTTGGCTCGTGGAATGAAGCCCAAAAATCAAAACGTCAAACACGATTTCAAACCAAACACCACCCCCAGCCGCGTATGCCAACTGCTGTTTTCGTACCCGAAGGCACGGAGCAAAGCCCGCTATCGGGATGCTAGCGCGGAGCGCATATAAACCCGCTGGCGGGGGGGTTAATACTTGGCTTCCAGAGAGGCGGTAAAGGACCTTCCCGCCATGGGAAAGTAGCGTTTTATCTCGTACAGCGTGTCGAAAATGTTTTCGATACCGACAGATACCGACAAGTATTGGCCAATATCAGCGCTTACCTTAATGTTGGCCAGAAAATACGCCGGCAAGGATGCTGTCGCCTCGGTGTTTGCGTAACGTGAAGCGATATATTCTATGCGCGGAATTACGGACAGCATATTAAGGGGCCGAATAACCATGTAGGCGTTCATCGTAAGCTCCGGGTAGTAGGAAATAGCGTTCACGCTGTTTTCGCTGTGGTAGATGTGGTAGCGGTTCAGCGACAAGGACAGCCCGCCGCTGACATGGCGGTTCAGGTACAGTTCAGGCGACAGTTCAAAACCGTAGAAGGCCGAGCGGTCAAGATTCTTGGCATAGTCCAG
>JAISCO010000283.1 GCA_031265535.1 Spirochaetaceae bacterium
CTCAAATTCCTGCTCGGCATGGGAGGACTTTTGAACGGATGGCTTTTAACGTACAACGCCTTGACAATGGAATTCCGCAAGATTCCGGTTGCCAAAAACAATGTATGCGCGGTATGCGGTGAAAATCCGTCTATAACCAGTTTGATTGACTACGAAAAACCCGAATGTGAAATGTGTAAAAAATAAGGAGAGATTATGCGTATTATAGTGAATGGAAAAGCCGCCGATATTTCGGGCAAAATATCCGTTTCAAAAATGCTGGACGAGTTAAAGACACAGGACGCTCTGTATGTTACGGTTCAATTAAACGGCGTGATTCTTAAACGCGAGGAATTTGATTCTGCGACTGTGAATGAGGATGACGCGGTAGAATTGCTGTACTTTATGGGCGGCGGGTTATGCTGATTCAGCCGCGGTTGATTTTACCGCGAGAGATGCTGGAAAAAATAATCGCGCACAGCCGAGCCGCGCTTCCAAACGAAGCCTGCGGTCTGATCGCCGGCAGCGCCGACGCCGGCGTTGACGGCGGCATAAAAAAAGCCGAAGCGGTTTACTGCCTAAAAAATGTTGACGAAAGCCCTGAACACTTTTCGATGTCCAGCGAGGAACAGTTTGCCGCCATAGCCGATATGCGAAAGCGCGGCCTTATTCTTTTAGGCAACTTTCACAGCCACCCGTCCACTCCGGCGCGGCCGTCTGAAGAAGACATACGCCTTGCGTTCGACAGTACCCTAAGCTACTTGATTGTATCGCTGGCGCAGGCGGGACCTGTGTTAAAAAGTTTTATAATCAATAAAAACAAAGATTCCGTTATCGAAGAAGCCATTGAGTATGCCCCATAATCCACCCGCCCCCTATGTTGTAAAAAACACTGTTCCGGTAGCGGGGGTGAGCGGGACAGGCGTTAAAGCTTCTTTGCTACCGATTTAGTAGATTTGGGGGCATAGATTGTAGTACTGTTTTTTGCGCCGGGCGATGCACTGCTATTAGCGCAGATATACCAGTCTGCCAGCGTATTGCTATCCGGTATAGCTTCGTTACGGCAAAGCGTTCGTGTCCGTGTATTATTTTCGGTGTTTACCGTGTCCGTGACTCCGGGAGTTTTGACCGCTTTGCCGTTCGCGTCAAGCCACGCGCCTTGTTTTGCCAGTAGTTCGGCGGTTTTTGAAAAGTTTTTATTTTTATCCCACGCATCCGGATTTTTCGCTATATTCGTTATAGCAAGACCGTCAAGAATCATGTCGTCCTGGTCAAGTAAATAAATTACATCGGCGTTTTCATGTAAATACTTAGTGGATACCGGCGTCCAGAGATCGCGGGCTTCGTTGTTACTGTCTTTACCGTCTTTACCGGCGCTTGCCAGATCGAGTTTATCGCCTAATTCGTCAACCGCCTTGTCCACATCAAGCGTGCGTAAATGCAGCGTTATGTATTCACCAGCCGCGACTTCCGCCAGTGGAAATTCATAAATTGGCTCATCAATGCTTGTACTTGCTACAAATAAACGCATAGCGCCCAAATTACCGTCTGTTTGGGTGCGCAACTCAATGAACTCCGCATACTCCCCTGATGTATTATTAAGCCGTATTTCATTGATTACGAGCTTGGGCATACGGTCATTCCGCGTCTTGAACGGCACAAGCACATTCAAACTGTTACCGTCCGCGTCCTCTACTAAAAGATCGGCTGTAAAGGCTTTGCCGCCGGAATGATCAGACGTAAAACGCAGCGAAATGCTGCGATCATACTCGTCCGTAAACGGTTCAATGTCATCCCCCGTATCAAGGAATGCCTGAATTATCTTTACCGGAGTGGAAAACTGAAATTTAACTTCGGTACCGGATTCCGCCCGGTAAGCGATAAAAACGGGAGCTTCCGAAGCAACCCCCATTATCGTGTTGATGTCCGTGTCATCCTCGCACGACAACAGCACGGCGCATACAAAAAGAAAAAGCAGCTTTTGCATAGCATCCTCCACCATAACTATGCGTCAAATATGCGCCGCGCTTTATTTTTTACAAAAAAATATCCCGTCAATATGACAAATGTCATATTGGCTGTTTTACTTTTATGAAATTTAAGGAACAATTGGGAATTAGCAGTTAGCAATGAACAATTAACAATTAGCAATTAAAAATGAGCAATGAAGAATTACAAAGGTGGGGAAGCGCATTTATCCAACGCGCAAAAATTTTGAGGTCTATGATAAACTTTTTGTTACGGCTCCCCCTACGCTCCATAGTCCTCATTCCGCTGCGCGCGCCAACGAAAGTTGGCGAACATTCCGGTCTTGTCCTTTCTTATGGGGTAAAGCAGGCGGCAAAACGTCAGGCAAAACAGTGCACCGCACTGTTTTGTGCTACCCCCACCCATTAACAGTCGGATAGTGGTTTTTTGCAAATTGAATCACTATATAGCGCTAAAAGTAAAATTGCACCCGTCATATTGACGCTTTCCACTTTACAAAAATTATTCAGAAAACCAGTGTTACTGAAAGCGCCGCGTCCAAAGCCGAGTACGAACTGCCGCCGGTGCTCTTACTTGTTTGTACAATATTAGTATTTGTATCTTTCACTTCCGTGTCGCCTCTTGCCCCCGCCATAAACCTGTAGGAAATATCCAGTGAAAATTTAACGCGCTCGTTCAGCGAAAACGCGAACACGCCCTTGGGTTCCAGCATTATGCCGCCGTACATAAACTCAGAAAATTGCAGATTTCTTGCAAGATGATCATCCAAATCATAGCAAAAAATTACAGGCCCGATTTTGAAGTACACTCCGATATCAAAACGCTCGAAAAGCGGGATGTGCGCGGCTATTCCGGGAGAAAAAATCAGCCAGTCTTGTTGATAGTGGATGCCAGGGCCGTAAACCGGTACTTTGGGCAGAGAAGAATCCCAGTCGTTGTAAGTGCCGGTTTCGCCTATTTTAGAGGCATACTGAAAATAACCGTCGCGCGCCATCCATTTTAGGCTCATAAAACTTAAACCCGCAAACACTTTAAGGCGCATTATGCCGCCTATGGGTATGGATGATCCGGCGCTAATGTCCAAAAACAACGCGTCTTCCGTATAGTTGTCGTGGGAAGAAAAATGGGATAATCCGCCTCCCGCCGCCATCCAGTCACGGTCTTCCATGACGCCGGTTCTGGCCGGCAGCCCGGCTTGCAGGGTTGCGTTTGCGAAGAAACCCCAGCGCGCCATTGGGTTGCGCTGGAAAAAATCAAACGCGGCGCCCCAGTAAAAAAGCGGCTTTATGTTCCAAAGAAGCTGGCTTAGTTTGGCGTCTGTACCAGAATCTTTATATACGATCTCTTCCGCGTGTCCGTATTTAATCCCGAAAAATGAAGAAATAGAAAATGTATAAGGGCTGCCCGCACCTGTGTTCACGCTTATGTCTTCAACGTTGTCCCCCGCCTGCCCGTGCGCGGAAAAAGGTATCAAAACCGCCATTATAAAACAATACTTTATTTTTGAAAATTTCATTTTGTCATGCCCCCGCGTTGTGTTTTTTGCGTTATTTTGACGCTGTAGATTCTATTGGCGTCAAATGTATAGATAATTACGCGGTGTCCGGCTCTATTTCGTTTGGGGGGGGGGGGGCAGTGCGGATTTGCATTGTAGTATCCGCGATAAAACGCCCCATCTCAAAATTCTTCTTAATCGCTAACAGCATAGTTCACTCCATATCACAGGCTGTTTATACGGTACATAGGATATTGATAATTGTCAACACGACTATTTACTACGACTATTTACTACGGCAGCAATTTTACTTTTAGAAAATTTATGGTAAAGAGGAAAAAGGAACAGATAAAGGAAAAGGGAAAAGGGAAAAAGTAACAGGTAACAATGAATAGTTAGAAACTTTTTACTTCTTACCTATTATTTCTTACAAAGGGGGAAGCGCATCAATCCTAAACCGTTAAAATTTTGAGGTTTATGATAACTTTTTCGACGCTGCTCCCCCCTCGTTCCATAGTCC
>JAISCO010000298.1 GCA_031265535.1 Spirochaetaceae bacterium
CGGTGGAAAATGAAATCGTGATATTTGCATATATTTTTCTTCAGTTTATGACAATTGTCATAATTTATTGTCGACAAGCGGAATAAATGCGGCAATATAATAAATATTGCGATATGATAAGGAAGAAGGATGTAAGAAGGAATAAGGAAAAGGTAAAAGGGGAGAATTAGGAATTAACAATTAGCAGTTGAGGCTGTTTCAAAACTTCAGTTTTGGAACATCAACCTTAGATTTAATGGAAAAAGTGGGCCGGACTTTAGTCCGATTAGACCGCTTTTTCCAAGAGCTCGTTCCAAAACCATGCGCTGAAGCGCATAGTCAATTAGTTTTGGAACAAGCTAATTCTGTTAGTCAATTTCAAAACTTTTGAAATTTCAAAGTATTTGAAACAGCCTTACTGTATGACATTCACGCGGCTGCCGTCTGTAAGCGATGTTTGGCCGCGCGCCACAATTTGATCGCCTGCCTGCAAACCGTTAGTTATTTCAGTCTCGCCGTCGACGTTCAACCCCGTAGTAACAACTATTTTTTTTGCGATTTTGGCGCTTGAATCAGTTGTGTCGTCTACAACAGTGTAAACAAACTGCTGGTTGGAAAGCTGTAAAATCGTGTTTTCCGGCACAGAAATCACATTCTCTTTTTCTTCGGTTATTATGTTTACATTCGCAAACATTCCGGCTTTAAGTTTATTGCCCGGATTGTCCACGTTTACCTTTATCATCATTGTGCGCGAGGATGTATCTACAACCGGACTTATCTCGGATATTCTTCCCCGGAAACTGTCGTCGGGGTATGCGTCAAGCGTTATCTCGCAGGGAAGCCCCATGCGTATCTGGTATATAAAACGTTCCGCTACATAAAGCTGAATTTCCAGACCGCCGCCGCCGGAAATAACCGCGATGGATGAATTTAGCCCTATCTTCATGCCGACCTGACCGCTAAGGGTAGACACAATGCCGGATATGGGCGCCGTAACCACGCTTGCCATATACTGCATACCGGGCTGGGACGGGTCGACTTCCGCTATAGGCTGCCCTTTTTGGACTACCGCGCCGATAGAAACATAGCGTCTTGTGATTGTGCCGGCGGTATCCGAATATACGTCAACCGATGATCCGGCGATCATGTCGCCGGAAAGCATAAGATAATCCGTCATTTTTCCCGTTTCAACTGTGATGGTGCTGACCGCGAACACAGGCTGAGACGGCTGTGCGGGGCCTCCGGGTCCGCCGGAAGCGCCGGGTCCCTGCGCCTGATCTTTTGCGCTGCATCCGGCAAGCGGCAGCATGAGGGAAATAAATACGGTAAAAGCCGCAACTGTTTTTTTAAAAATCTTTTTTTCTTTTGTTTTCAATTTTTTTTCCTTCTCTTAAAAATCTTAAAAAATAAACTGTTTCATTCAGCAAAAATTATTCTGTCTGCGTCATAAGGGAGCCAAACGGCGCTCCTATCGAGTATTCAAGGTCTATAAGCCCTTGCAGATAGTTCGATTCCTGCTGGTACAGGTTAAGGCGGGCGTTACGAAGCTGCAAATCGGCGGTCTGCACCTGCAGCAGGTTCTGTAAGCCGCTGTTGTACGCCCGCAGTGTCTCGCTATAACTCCGCTCCGCAAGCTCGGCGGTCGCCTGTTGAGCCTCAATATTCGCTCTGATCTGTTCCAATGCATATACTTTGTTTGTAATATCAAGTTCAGTACCCTGCTCCGCCTGCGCGAGGGCTATGCTGAGTGTTTTTACACTGTCGTCCAGATCTTTTATCGACTGGGCATCCTTGCTGAACGGCAGTAAACTGGTGGCCGTCCACGAAAGTCCCAGTGTTACGCTACTATTTGTTGACAAGGTGTCATTTTTTAGTTTTGTATTCCCAAGATTAGTGTCAACGCCGGTGTCGCTGTTACTGTTTGAAAACCCGCCTGACCAGCCAAGTGAAAGATTAGGCGTCCATTTCTGGTAGCTTTGCGCCTTGCGCTGACTCATCAAGGTCTGCAGCTGCTGCACTTGTACCTGAATATCCGGGTTGTTGCCCTTTGCCCGCCGTATCAAATCTTGCGTATCAAGGGGAATGTAACGGATCTTTTCTACCGGTAAAAATAAATCAAAATCGGTATCCAGCGGTAGTCCAAGCGTCATAGCAAAGTTGGATTTAGCAAGTTTTAGTCCGTTTACCGCCTGATCTATGGACGGTTTCATGGTTCCCACGTTGACACGGGCCTGTAAATAGTTAAGTTCCGGCTGCCTTCCCGCGCGGTACTGAGTTTCCGCCGATATAGCCTGCTCTTCCGCGTTGCGCTGGCTCTCTTGCAGTTGTTTTATCTGCTCTTCCATCAACATCATGTTAAAATAAGACTTTCTTATATCCCGCTCCATCTGTAGTTTTGCCTGCTCAAGCGAAAGGCGGCCTGTCTCGTAGTCCATTCTAAGGGTCTTTAACGCTTCGAACAAAGCGAAATTTATCAAAAATTGAACTTGTACCTGTCCTTGAAACGCGACCGCCGATGAAGTTTGTGTCTGCTTTGTCATATTCGGCGTTTGAAAATCACCCGTTGTATCCGAAGTTGACGAGTTTATATTTGGCCCGCCTGACAGAGTGATTGTCGGCAGGAAGCTGTTCCATGCGTGAGAGCTGGCGCGCTGTTTTGTGCTGACACTCACCCGCTGCTGTTCGAGTCCAAGATTGTTTTTTATGGCAAGCTCTACCGCCTCGTCCGGTGAAATCCGCATCAGATTCCGCGAAATCTCGTCCTGTCCAAAGACGGCGCATGGATTTAGCGCAAAGCATATTGCGATCACCGGTAAAATTATATTTTTAGTCATATCTCCTCTTAAAAGTCATCGTCTCCAATTCCCAGCGCGATAAACTTATAGAAAATTCTAAAACTTTCGTTTGGGATGGATTTATAGTCCATAGAAGCCGGTTTTTGAATAAGTATATCCGTAAGAATAAACAAAATTACGGTTGTCATGGTTTCATCAATCAACGCTTCGCCCGAAGTGTTTTTAATGCACGAAAAAATTTGAATCAATCTGCTGTGGTACTCATGTGTATCTTTGTGCAAATTGTTCATTTTATTAAAATCAATCCGTCTCATTTTTAAGGCGCTGATTGCCGCAAGAAATTCAGGTTCCGAAGTCAGGAAGCCTTCAATCGCGCGTATCGCAAGATAAAGCTGTTCTTCCGGAATATCCGACATCCTTGAAACAGCTTGGGCGTGTTGTATTACATCTTCAAATTCTCCTATAAAAAGCTGACAGAGCATGTCATGTTTGCTGACAAAATGCGCATACAAACCGCTCTTTGAAAGTCCCGATTTTTCAGCTACCATTGCCATTGACGCCGACCATGGCCCAACGGCGGCAACTACGCTTGCCGCAGCTTTAATAAGCCATTTTCGTCTGCCCCCCCCCCCCCCAGCCGGTTCACGCCACGCCGCCGCCTTTTCCAGCGCTTCCCAGTTAAGCGCGCGTATTTTTTCTTCTCTAAAACCAATTCCATGCCGGATAAAATCGTCTATTTTTTTAGTGATTTCCAAAGCGTTGATATTCGGCAGTTTTTTTACGAGCATCATCCGTAACGATTGTGCCATGATGCAGATTGTGGCCGAAAAAATAAGTCTCACCGGTGACGGATAAATGTTTTTTTCATTGACGCTGTATACAATTTGTTTCAATTTCTCAACATCAAGTCCCCGCTCCCGCATACAAGCGGAAAATTTTGGCGTAAGGATTTTATTTCCGTGTACTTTTATCAGCGCAAAGATAAAATACCAGGGTTTGCTTGTAAAAAATACGGTGATTTCGGTGTTGACACGCAAAAATAATTTAAAAGCCTGCTGAATATCCGCGCCGTGTTCCATCCGGTCAAGTATTTCTTCAAATGGAGTCCGCAGGCAATCGCTTATGTCTTCAAAAAATGTGTCGTACATCGTATCAAGGATTTCTTCTTTGCTTCTGAAGTGATGGTACAACGCCGCCTTTGTTACTCCCAGCGAGGCAGACA
>JAISCO010000314.1 GCA_031265535.1 Spirochaetaceae bacterium
GAACCCTTGCCGCCTTTGCGGATCATGGGTTCACGCAGCCGCTTGGTAAGGATTTGCGGATCATTCAGATAATCCCAGCCGTACCAGCCTTTTAAGCAACTCTTGCCGTCATTTGTTCTGCCCTGTACCGGATGAGCGTCAAGTATCTTATTCTCGTCTTGATCAACTGTGAACAAGATCTGGCATCCGGCGCCGCAGTAACAGCAGGTTGTCTTTATTTCTTTTATTGCCATCATCTTCTCCTTAATGACTCATAGCCTTAATTTAGCAAATTTCTATAAACTTATTGTAATTATATCGCTGTGATCCATGTCCTGCAAATATTTTCTACATAGTAATCGATGGAAAGCCAAGGGGTTTGATAGGGTATGGCGGCAATTTTTTTTAAGGAGCAATTAACAATGAGCAATTAACAGTAAGGAATGAGGAGTGAGGATGGTAATACAAGTAAAAAGGAAAAGGGAAAAAGTAGCATTTCGCAAGTCTGCCAACAAGTTAAGAGGGGGAGCGCATTGTTTCCAAAGTGTCAAATATCTGGTCTATGATAGACTTCTTGTCGCTGCTCCCCCTATCTCCAAAGGTTTTTGCTTTCGCAAAAACGCTTTTACGCTACCCCCACTCATTTCCCACACCCGCCACCCGCCAGCGGGTTTTACATACGCTCCGCGCCCGCCAGCGGGTTTAACATGCGCTCCGCGCCGGCATACCCAAATCGGACTTCGGCCTCTGCCGCCGGGTCCGCAAATAGCGGTTGGCATACGCGACTGGGGGGTGGAGATGCGTTTACCTTTTACTTCTTACTTTTTACTTAGCGTGGCGGCGGAGCGGCTTTCGTGGTTTTGTCTTTACTCCTATAATTTGTGTCGCCATTTATGGCGCAATTCCTGTAATTTGCGGCTCATATTCTCTTTCTGAGGCGGAGGGAATGGCAGTAAGCAGCGAACAGTACCTTTTACTTTTTACTTCTTCCCTTTTACTTATCAGTGTGTGGTAATGCCGGCGGAAACCATAACGGTTTCCGCCGGCATATTGTCATTCAATGCCGCTCATCTTCGTTTTACGATGCTCAATGATTGCCGCCGTTATCACGGCGGCAATTTCCGAAGGCGGCGCGTTATTTTGAACGGCGCTGCCCGCCTGTTTTTGCGGCGGTACATCCTTGTCCAACCCGAGTTGGTTTATCAAGCGGCCCGCCAGGTTGATGCAAACAACTAGAATCCACAAAAACGCGAACACAACGGTCATTCCAAGCACCGTCAGAATCGCGCTTTGTTTCATCATCTCTAAAATGGTAATTTTGTCCTCCTTACCCTGCCCTGCATAAAATGTCGTAGGCTTTTTTTGGTGTTTTTGCCTCGCCTATATAAGACAAGGCTCCAAATTTAACAAATGTTAACATTCGGCTTAAAACATGCAAATAATGTTCCCGCGCGTCGTCTCCCAGCAAAAGCATGAATACAAGGTGAACCGGTTTGTTGTCATAACTTTCGTATTCAATGCCTTTGCGGGAAAAGCCCACCGCTCCGGTTATACCGCTTAAACCGCGGGAGTACCCGTGAGGAATCGCGACGCCGGGCGCGACGGAAGTAGTCATTTTGGCTTCACGCCGTAATATGGCGTTAAGCATTTCTTCCTTGTTTAATTCCGGCCTGACTAAGGATACTGTCCCGATCAATTCCTCAAATACCGCGTTTTTATCCGTGCTTTCAAGATTCAGCTTTATCAGCCTTTCATCAAAAATGTTAGAAAATGTGTTAGATAGTGGCATTTTCATTTCCATAACCGGCTGTTTGGCCAAGTTTTTCGTGTCTTGCGCGGTCCGCTTTGTCTGTAAAATATAATTCAACGGGTACAACCGCTATCCCAATGAGGCCGCATATCCCCATGCCTATGACCATGGTTTTTTGCGCGATATCGGCGGTAAGTGCGCCGGATTGCCGAGCGATTCCCAATATAAAACTTACGGCCAGCGCCGCAACTAAAGCAATTCCAAAAAGTTTCCAAAATATTACCCATGCTTTGTTCATACAATGCTCCTTAATAAATTACGCGATTCTACTATTTACCGGTTTTTGAGCTTGTTCCAAAACTGAAATTTTGGAACAGCTTCATTTGTTCAAAACTAAAATTTTTGAACAAATGCGAGTAAAACCGCTGAATATTCACCATGCGTTACGCATGAAAATAAAACGAAAAATTAAAAAAATGTAAGGATGTAAAATGTTGAAAAATGGGTATCAAATTCGAAGTTTCAATAGAATAGAGTTTTTTATGTTAACAGGATATAGTTGAACACTCCCCGCAAAATGAGACTTTAAAAAAGCTAATATGATATTGCATACACTTAAGAAAATAAAAAGTCTTAAAGATACCATACGCAGCGGTGAAAAAGTGTTTTTAACGTTGTTTTCGCTGATTTTTGGGACAATGGCCAAGCAGTCAATTATTGCAACTGGAGAAGAATAGTAAGTGTCTGACATCGTTCCCCTAATTTCAAATTCATAGGAATGAACCGGCGCTGCCGCCGCAAATATAAAAGCGGCCAAGACGGCTATAATGAGGTGTACCACTAATAGGGGCTGCGATATTGTCCGCACAAATCCAGTCATGTATTCAATCATACCAATTTAATTTTTTTTAAGCAATACGGCGCACAAAAGAAGTAAAAAGGAAAAAGGAAAAAGGAAAAGGGAAAAAGGAGGGGGGATGAGGGGTGACAATCTGTTAATTGCTAAATGAACAGACGATGGCTTCCGCCGCGGCTTTACCGTCGGCTAAGGCGCGGACGACAAGACTTGCGCCGTTACGCGAATCGCCCGCGGCCCAAACTTTGGGATTTGAGGTATGAAAACTGCCTTTTGTGCGGATATTGCCGCGCTCGTCTGTGGCAAGGCCAAGAGCGGCGACAAGCCCTTCCTGCACAACATGGGTAAAGCCCATGGCAAGCAGCACCAGATCGGCCTCAATCTCGAATGCGGATCCGGCAATTTCCTTAAAAACGGCGCGTCCATTTTCAAGCACAGACTCAACTTTACACAGCTCTACCGCCGCGACCTTAGCGTCTTTACCGCGAAAAGATTTGGTGTTCACCGACCAAAGGCGCTCGCAGCCTTCCTGGTGAGAGCTTGAAGTCTTAAAGACGGTGGGCCATAGCGGCCATGGCTGGGCCGTACCGCGGTGTTCCGGCGGTTTGGGCATTACTTCAATCTGAGTAACATGTTCCGCGCCCTGTCTATTCGCCGTGCCTACGCAGTCCGACCCGGTGTCGCCGCCGCCTATAACAAGAACTTTCTTGCGAAAAGCGTTTAGCGGTTCAAAATCATTTTGTTCTGTGGCTAAAGCGCGGTTTTGCAGTGATAAAAAATCCAGCGCCTGCGCGATACCGCCAAGTTCTCTACCGGGAACAGAAAGGTCGCGCGGCTCACGCGCCCCTATAGTCAACAGCAGGAGATCATATTCCGCTTCCAGTGTCTTCGCGTCTATGATTTCCGCGCCGCGTCCGCTTGTTCCAAAGGCATAGCGTCCCGCTCCCACGCGGGTATTTGTCTTAAAAACAACGCCTTCTTTAGCCATTATCGCGATTCGGCGGTCAATAAAATCTTTATTCAGCTTGAAATTGGGTATTCCGTAACGCAGATAGCCGCCCGCCGCTCTGTCGGCCTCGTAAACTGTAACATTAAAGCCGGCTCTGTTCAAAAAATATGCCGCGGAAAGACCGGCGGGGCCGCCGCCGACTATAGCGACACGCCTGCCATTGCGTTTTTTGGGCGGACGCGGCTTGACAAGTCCCAGTTCAAACGCTTTTTCTATGACCGCAAGTTCGTTTTGCCGTATTGTAACCGGCTCGTCATTAACGCCTAATACACAAGAAGCCTCGCATAAGGAGGGGCAAACGCGGCCCGTAAACTCTGGAAATGGATGGCTCTCCTGCAAAATAGCCCAAGCCCCCGCCCAGTCTCCCCGAAAGACTCTGTCTTGATAGTCAGGCATAACATTGGCAAGCGGGCACGCCCAATGACAGAACGGCACGGCGCAGTCCATGCAGCGGCTCGCTTGAGCGCGGCGCTCGTCGTCCGAAAGCCGCGCTTCAACCTCGCTGTAGTCGTTAATCCGCTCTTCAACCGGTCTGTATCCGGAAACTCTCCGCTTTACTTTTAAAAACCCTTTTGGATCGCCCATCATCCGTCCTTCAATATATTTTTTTAATTTTTTTATATTATAAAAAAATTACAATAACGAATACCCACCCGCCAGCCCGCCAGCGGGGTTACATGCCAGCCTGTGTCAAAAGTCATTGTCGCTTCCATATATAGCGTTATTTTCTTTATTATACGGTTTAATAACGCTATATATAGCAGTATCATTTCGATTTTTTGAGTTTTGACACAGCCTAGAGAGCTCCGCGCCGGTATCCCGTTATAGAAGAAGTAAAAGGTAAGAATTTCCGGGGGCGTCAGCAATTCCGATTTCAAAACGAAAATCAGCGCAACACGGCAGCCTGTGTCAAAAGTCATTGTCGCTTCCATATATAGCGTTATTTTCTTTATTATACGGTTTAATAACGCTATATATAGTGGTGTCATTTCGATTTTTTGAGTTTTGACACAGCCTAGCGGGATATAGATTCGGTAGTGAGGAATGAAGGATAAGGTAAAAAGTAAGAGGTAAAAAGTAAAAGTGTCGCGTCCTGGTTTAAAGTTGTCATATGAGGAGAGGAAAAATGAAAGATGTGGTAAGGTACAGCGAGGCATTTAAGCTGAGGTTGGTGGAGGACGTGGCCAACGGGAAGTATC
>JAISCO010000241.1 GCA_031265535.1 Spirochaetaceae bacterium
GTTATGTCAAGATAATTCGGTGCAAGCCGCTCGTAAGAATAGTTACAGCAGGTTAGGACTGATAAATCCCAGTTAATTACAGGCAGCGCCCGCATTGCAAGGCAGGTCTTGGAATGTTCACGGGCGCAATGTTTCAGAATTTCGTCAAGGCTCATCAGCATGATGTTTTTTGCAAACTCCGCCCCTTCCCACAGCGGTCTTTTTTCGATGTAATCCATCGCGTAATCCGGGAATATTGAAGACAGCAAAGGTTCCAGTCTAAAGCCGTTTTCCATGCAGAAATCATGCATATCCTTGAATTCCGGCAAGTTATTCTTGTTGGCGTGATACAGGACTGTGATTATCGTGCGTGAATTATGCTTTTTTATATAACTTTTCGCGTCAAGAAGGTTTTTGTAAAGGACATCCCAGCGTCCGCCCGTATGCGTAATTTCGTAATTTTTGGGGCCGAAGCCGGAGGTCGAAACCCGTATATAGTCAGGGCCGGCCTTTATCACGGCTTCCAGATACTTGCCGTGATTTAAATTTGTAGATATGCCGCTGCCAATGCCCATGCTGTTGTTGTATTCGATTATCTCCGCCAGTTTTGGGTGCAGAAGCGGGTCGCTCCAAACGTATAAGTCCACAGTAAAAAGCCACGGGATTTCTTTCAGCAGTTTTTGCAGAACCTTTTTGTAGTCCGCAACGCTCATAAAGCCGCCTGTTTCGAGGCGTTCCACCCCTTCAGCCGTCTTTCCGCGCGGACAGGCTATGCATTTTAGATTACATACGCCGGATATTTCTATACTGGGTGAGAGCAGGGCAAGTTCCTGCATTCTAAGGTAGTGTTTTTTATGAACAAGCCCCGCCTCGCTACAGGCAAGCGCCATCTGCCTTATTTTGTTCGTCGTGCTTGTTAAAATGATAAAGGACGAATCGAAAGCGGACGGGTCGCCCAGAACCGTTTTCGGGTCCAGAATCGGAACGCCCCGGTAATTCGTGCCGATTAACACAGGCGCGCTGTCTAAAAAAGCTTCCGCCACGTACCCATTGCGTTCCAGAGCGGACAGGAACGGGCGGCCCTTCTGTCCGGCTCCCCACAGGTAAATCTTTTTGCCGTCCAGCATTTCGTTGATTTCCCGCAGACTGTACTGTTCCTTTTTCAGATCACACTGCGGGTTCCGGACGACTCGTTCATTCGCCATGTTATAAGCCTATCAAAGCTCCCCTCTCTTGTCAACCCGCCAGCGGGCCCGCCAGCGGGTTAAAGTCCGCTACGCGGCAGCATACCCGAAGAGGACTTTACTCCGTGCCCTCAGTACGAAAACAGCGATTGGCATACGCGGCTGGGGGTATCAGGCGCGCCTGTGTTGCTGTGGAAATTAATGTTGATTCCTATTGGAGTTCCCAGGGATTAAGCAATTCGAGTCCCGGGATGTTTTTGAAATCATCAATGTTGTGGGTGACGAGGGCAAAATTCTCAGTTAAGGCGGTAGCCGCTATTATGGCATCGGGCAGTTTTATCTTGCTTTGTTTACAGAGCGCAATGGTACGATGAACGACCATATCGCTTAAAGGATGTATCACCGCAACATTCACAAAATCCGCAAGTATCATTTCGTTTTCAGGAGTATCGTTAAACCGCAAGACTTCCATTTTGGAAATGACGGAAATATGTATTCCGGCATCAACGATACCTGAAACCGCCGCCATACCCGGAGCGGGAATTTTGCCGGCAAGGTATCCGATGATAACATTGGAATCCAATAGGTATCTTATTCCCATTCAGAGCGGCTTTCACCAAGGGCGTTTTGAATCGCCGCGTATTTTTCAGCGGAAAGATGCAATGACCCGGCAAAACGCTCGGATAACCTGCCTTTCGGTGTAGTGGTGTTTTTTTCATGAGGGTTTACCCGGATAAGGTTAAGACGCTCCATATCCCCCAGGAGCTTTAGAACGCCGGAATCAATGAGATCAATGGTTACATTCATGAAGTAATGATAGTACAAAACGAAACAAACGGCAAGGTCGCGTATTGCGGGTTTCTCATGCGCTCCGCGCCGTCATACCCGCCAGCGGGTTAAAGTCCGCTACGCGGCAGCATACCCAAAGAGGACTTTACTCCGTGCCCTCAGTCCGAAAACGGCGTTTGGCATATGCGGCTGGGGCGATGTTTGCTTTACCTTTTCGTTTGAAGGAGGAGCATACGCGCCGCTTACTACTCGCGGCGGCGGGGGCTTAGTCCGAACCCCAGTGAAATCAAAACTTTCAAGACAGTTTCAAATGAGGGATTGCTTCCCTGTGAAAGGGATTTGTATAGGCTTTCCCTGCCCCTGCCGGTGTCATCGGCGATTTTTGACATACCGCGGGCGCGGGCAACATCCCCGATTGCGGCAACGATAATATCGGAATCGCCGCTTTTGAAAATATCTTCCAGATAGGCGGTTATTTGCTCTTCGGTTTCAAGGTAGTCCGCCGGGTCCCATACCGTTGTCTTGACTGGTTTCATAATTTTGAATCGCTCTGTTTCGCGTATCGTTATCATGCTTTTACTGTATCCTGCGGGATACGAAAAATCAAGGCGCGTTTTGAAAAATTTGCGCCATGCCCCCCCTCTCCCCTGTCCTGAAACTAAATCAAACAAAACTCAACATCCCACAGGAGCTTGAGGACGCCGGAATCAATAAGATCAATGGTTACGGTCATTAAGCAACAATAATACAAAACGAGACAAACGGCCTGCCAGCGGGTTTCTGTCGCCAGCGGGTTTCTCATGCGCTCCGCGCCGTCATACCCGGCGCGGACTTTACTCCGTGCCCTCACTACGAAAACGGCGTTTGGCATACGCGGCTGGGGCGATGTTTGCTTTGCCTTTGGTGATAGTCGCAAAATTCATGGTGTTAGTTATAAAGTTGGTTGATAAACACTCTAACATGGACAGAAAAGGCAAAAAACACGCAATTTACTACCAATTACTATCGAAATTTGGCTCATTTTTTTGATAGGAAGTTGCATCAATCCACTCGTCAACCCTGTTTCATACTAACACCATTAACAATGAGGAGTGCAGATGCCTTCATAGCAAATGGCAAAACCCCATAACGCCGTTATCAGAGTGAACGCATCTCCGCCGCCATGCTAAGTAAAAAAGAAAAAGTGCCGCGTATGCAAAGCGCCGCTTTCAAACCCTAAGGCACGGAATAAAGCCCGCTTCCGGTATGCTAACGCGGAGCGTATGTAAACCGGCTGAGAAGTAAAAGGTAAAAAGTAAAAGGTGGTGGGGAAGGCTGTCGCTATCGAACAAAAAGCCGCTCCGCCGCCAACGAGCGGCGGCAAGACGCTAACGCGGAGCGTATGTGCCTCCATGGCAAATGGTGGGTTGCGTGGGGGGGATAAGTAGGCTATATTGAAGCTATACTTTAAGACAAGAAAGGAGCGGACTATGGACGCTAGTAAAAGTGTGCGCGATGCTATGCAGGCGCATTTGGATAATCTTACAAAACCGCGTGGAAGTTTGGGAAAACTTGAAGAATACGGCCTAAAAATGGCGCAGATTCAGGGCAAAGCGCCGCCCAAAACAGGGAAAAAAGGCATTTATGTTTTCGGCGGGGACCATGGAATTGCGGATGAGGGCGTATCGCTCTACCCAAAAGAGGTCAGCTTTCAGATGGCCATGAATATGCTTTTTGGCGGAGCCGGCATAAACGCGCTTGCCGATGCCACCGGTTGGGAAGTGAATTTTGTAGACAGCGGAATAGACGCGGATTTTCCGCCCGATGAAAAAATAAACACAAAAAACCGCTTTATACGGGCAAAAATCAGCCGGGGCAGCAGAAATTTTTATAAAGAGAGCGCGATGACCGAAGAAGAAGTAGAAGCCGCTGTCAATAAAGGCAAAGAACTGGCGGCAGACGCGGTTAAACAAGGCTATAGCATGGTTGCCATAGGCGACCTCGGCATAGGAAATACGAGCACAGCCGCCGCCCTGCTCATAGCTGCGGGCATGGAAGCGGATTCGATTATCGACCGCGGCACCGGCATAGATGACAAACAACTTGCCCACAAAAAACGTATCATCAAAGAGAGCGTGGTAAAGCGTAATCCCGTAAAAAATGCCTATTCCATACTACAAGAAGTCGGCGCCCCCGACCTTGCTATGATGGCGGGTTTTATACTTGGACTCGAAGGGCGCGGGATTGCCTGTGTGCTGGATGGTTTTCCGGTAACATCTGCCGCTTATATGGCATACATGATAAACCCAAAAATCACGGATTATCTGTTTGCCGGTCATCTTTCAAAGGTCGCCGGGCACAAAACCGTATTGTCGGCCTTAAAGCTGGACCCAATCGTGAGTCTGGATTTACATCTTGGCGAAGGCACCGGCGCGGTCATAGGCGGTTTCATTGTTGAGCTTGCCCTGGACTGCGCCTTAAACATGGCAAATTTTGATACCGCGGATGTTTCCGGCAAAGATGCGGAAGAGCAAAAATATTAAATCAATTGAAGCGGACAGAATAGATGCATACGGAAACTTAGGTTTCCGTATGAGGCCCACAAACACCCGGTTAAAGTTAGTCAACAAAATCCCTTATGGCATTTGTTAGGCGCAAAAAATCTTCACAACTGAGGTTTTCGGCGCGTTCGTTTGGATGAATGCCTGTAGTTTGCAGCGCGGCGGCGCAAAGTGTCTCCGCCCTCAAATCCCCGCGCTGCGCCTTGACTAAGGCAAGCAGATTATTTTTTATGGTTTTACGGCGGGAAGCGAAAAGCGCCCGGACAACGCGGTAAAAAGCCGGCGAATACATTTCACGGCATGACAGGTTTTTCAATTCAAGGCAAAGCCCTTCCGAGTCGACATTTGGAACAGGGTAAAAGCAGTTTCTTTTCAAAACGGCAATCGACTTTATATTGTAGACCGATGAACAAAGCACAGAAAAGGAGGAATAATCCGGCGAGGCAGGTTTTGCCGCCATGCGCCGCGCCACCTCACGCTGAACCGTCAGCGCCATTCGCTTAAAAAACACACCGTTTGTGATGAAGTCCCCTATGATACGCGCCGCGATATTGTACGGCAAATTGCCGAGCAAAAATTCCGCCCTCCCCTCCCCTTTCCATGTTTCCAGTACATTGCCTTTTACAAGAGAAAAATTTTTCGACTGGGAAAACAATTCGGTTAAACATGAGCAGAAGCCGTGGTCAATTTCAAAAGCTTTTACCCTTGCCCCCCGTCCGAGTAATTCCGCGGTCATCGCGCCGAGACCCGGTCCTATTTCCCAGACTTCGGCTTCCTGCGGTAATGCCAAAGCGTCTATCAGTTTTTCCCGCGCATAACGCTTTACCAAAAAATTCTGGCCAAATTTTTTTTGTGCTGCGAGTCCCTGTTCATTCATAAAAACGTTTATAGCGGCAGGCGAGTCATAATTAGGCAAATTTTTCAAGATAATTTCTCTTTATATGTATTATTTTACATACGATTATTACCATGATTGGCAGCATTATTGAAATTGTTATGCTGAAAGTTACATTAGAAAGTAAAAGCGGGGGGAAACGGCCTGCAATGTTTACGGTCTTTTCGAGCAGCAGATACACCAACTCTAACCCTTTACCCGCAAGGAATGCCAGCGGTGGAAATATAAAATGTGCCGGAAGGTACGCCATTGCGCCTATCATGAAGACTGTCGTGAGCGGCACAAGCACGAGTCCCGCAACTATGCCTACAAACTGGAGGGAACCAAAAAATAAAATACAGATTGACATAGTCGCGAGGAACGCGCCAAGTGAGGCGGAGAGCGGCGAAGCGGCAAACTCCGGCACATAGCCTCGGAACAGCACCGCTATCCCCTGCCCCAAACCTAGAATACCGGCAAGGGCCAGATATGATAAAATAAACGATATTGTGTCTCCGGAAGCGGGTTGGGCTATTATTTGAAGTATAAATGAATACCCCAGCAGTAATGCCGGATTCACCGGAAAGGCAAAAACTATCGCAATGGCTCCTAAAACATACATTATCGTAGCCCGTGTAAGGGATGGCAACGCTCCGACTAAAAAAACATACAGTAAAATAAAAAATGCTCCTGCAATGGCGGCAGCTTTTAGTCCAAGCGGTTTCTTTAAGAAAAAGGCAATGATAGACGACACTATGGCAAGGTGCATACCGGACAACGCGAGTATG
Source organism: Spirochaetaceae bacterium (assembly GCA_031265535.1). Taxonomy (GTDB): domain Bacteria; phylum Spirochaetota; class Spirochaetia; order Treponematales; family Breznakiellaceae; genus JAIRMY01. The sequence goes on from JAISCO010000241.1 coordinate 6,155, forward strand.
TAGGAGCATCCGGCATTGCTGTATTGTTTTGATAATTCGCTGTCAAGGTTGTCCCGTATTCCCAGTAATAGCGCAAGCGCGAGCCCGCCCCAGTCTTTGCCGCGCCCGTCATCCGGAGAAAAAGCTTTTATCAAAGCAAGCCTTATTCCTGTACGCCACTGATCAAAACGGGATGCCGGACGGGTAATGTGAACAGATTTGGCGCGGAAAAGCGGTGTTTTACTGTAAGAGGAAGGACTGTCTGTCTTTGCAAACCCGCCTTCAACATAGATCGCGCTGCCCCTGCCGAATTCTTTGAGGCGCGGGATACTACCCTCAGGAAAGAACACGAGGACATCTCCTCGCGCCGAAGCGCGTATACCCTTTTTCCCGTGCGAAGCGCTCAATTTTAGCGATGCCATGCCGCGGCCTGACGCTGTATTACGCGGGTCGTCAAGCAGTTTTCCGCTTATAGCGATAATATTTTTGTCTTCCAAGCCGGTGAATACGAGTGAGGCTCGATTTGTCGCGCCGCGGCCGGCAATGCCAAGAGCAAAACCTGCCGCAAAAAAGAGGCTTGCTATGTACGCCTTTCTAACGGGAAATCCGACATGCGTTTCGCGCTCTCTTCTGGAAGCGCGCGGCAGCAGGTCCAAGACTCGCAGAAGGCTCAATAGCGTGATGACAAGTATGGCAAATGGGAGGACAACACGCGCCGCGCTGCCGGCTGTGTAGGCCGGAGCAAAACCGTAGTAGGCGGCTGTAGCGCTAACAAAGGCAAAAAACGGCAGTTTAATAGACAAAATTGAGGAGGCAAGTTTGCCGGTTAAGTTATTCATGTATACTATTTGCCTTCATCCTCAGTTTTGCTTTGATCGCCCCAATCGAAAAAATCAAAATCATGACTATCGTCATATTCTTGATCCGCATTTTTGCGTTCTTCACCTATCTTGTTTTTGATGAAATCGGGACGGTATTTGGTATTTGCCGCGCCGGTCTCCACTGCGGAATTATCCGTGATGCCGGTTTCACCACTGTTTTTAATGCTGCCCGCATAAATTTCATCGTTCACCATACCGAACATTACACTAAAAATCTTGTTCTTTACGTCAATGGGTATAAGATCAGTCTCGATGTGCAAAATTGATGTATTTTTTACTTCATCATACTCAACGTTGCGCACTACTCCGATGATTGAAAGCTGTGTTTTATCAATAACAAATTGAACTATCACGCGCAGACCAATTGATACCGTTTCTCCTGTTTTAAGAGCACAGCCTGAATCCGATATATCTTCTAAATAACATTTAATGCCGGGCCTTACTTCTGGTTTTAAAGCATCGTTTTTATCATCAATATGGTAAAGCATTGCTCTCCCGTGCGTTTTGACCCGCAAGGATTTTCTGCTCTGTGTGCGCCGCAAATTATTGGAATGACGGAGCGTCAGCAGCGGTGGTTTATTGGCCTGTATTTCGTCAATGATATCGGTTTCAAAACAATAACCGGCATCACCTTTTCGCCAAAAATATATCAATACATGTTTCCCTTTCCATACAGAAGCTTTAGAAAATTTTAGTCTGTCCGGGCGTTCAATACTAATATAAGCGGCTTTGTTATTGATGACTTTTGATTTGAACGTCCCAATATCCGCGGCGACCACCTGTACTATTTGAAGCTTGTCAATGGTACGACTGTCGGTAATTCCATTTCTGTAAATAGGACGATCCAACTCCATTTTTTTGCGGAAATTATACAATTTTTCAAGAATTTTTTGATTTTCCGGTAGAAATTCTTTATCGGTACGCTTTAAGTCTTGAACGAATCTTTTTATGCATTCGTCCATCTGAGTTTGCGACCAAAATAGCACCGTGGGATGCTCGATACTGGAATTTTGCGCCAATTTTTTTAATATTTTTATATCCGCGCCGCTAAAACCGGATTCTTTCCCTTTTGCATAAAATTTCATCCATGAAATTTTATTCCGTCCTTTATTTTTCTTGATTACAAAAAATATAAGTCCGGTCATGGATGCTATAATAATTGTGATAATTACTGCCACCAAACCGCTCCCGCTGTTTTGTTTCATAACAAATTGCTATACTAAGATGTGTGTAAATTTCTTGATGCTCTATTTAAACATCCTTTGTTTGTACCGGTTACCCTGTACATTTTGTTGTTTTCCCCTGATCCCGGCTTAATACAAACCTTATCTGCTCCCGATAAAACACCTGTGATGTCATTTTCAGCTTCTACGGCGCTCTTCCAAATGTTTATGTTTTATCTGCCGGCTTTGGCAATTATCTTATATTTCTGTTTTCAGGATACACCGGATTTATGCTTAAAACAAAGCCCCTATATAAACAAGTATACTAAAACTTTTGTATCGCGGCTTAAATTTATTTTTTTTGTGCTTTCCGGCACGGCGGCTTTGCTGATGATTGGAAGCGCTGTTGTTTTTATTGGCAGTCTTTTAACAAACGCGGAACAATCCCCGGTTGCGGAAGCGCCGTACGGTTTGTCTTCTGTTTTGGTAATGATTGTTTACTGCGTCTGCGCCGCTTATTTAGAGGAAAGTTTCTTCCGCGTGCTGTTATGTTACCGGTTGTTTTCATCGGGTATAAAAAAACACTCCGCTGTTATTGTCTCAGGAATACTTTTTGCGATTTGCCACGCATGGGAAGGTTTTGGTGGTATGGCGAACGCTTTTTTGTCCGCGCTATTTTTATCTTTCTTGTTTGAACGAAAAAAATCACTGAACTGTATAGCGCTGAGTCACGCTTTGTATAATATTGCTGTTTATATATTCCTGCTGCCGGAAACTGTTCCTGAATTGATGTTTTGGAGCGGGTTTTACCCCTAATATCACTTAAACTTGAAAATTCGGTATGTGTGTATAAAAAATTATACTAAATTTGGCACGGAAACTTAAGTTTCTGTGCCAATTCCGCTCAAGACCAGAAGAAGAATATTTTACCTCAAAGTCGAAAAAGTCGAATAAGGAAAGAGAAAGAGGGGGTCTCTTAAAAACTTATTCGACTTCGCGGTTATTTATATTTCTTTGTGTTTAGTGTAATCAATCTACTAGCGCGGAGCGCATGAGAAACCCGCTGGCGGGCGCGGAGCACATGAGAAACCCACTGCCAGGCGCGTATGCCAATAGCCATTGTCGGCCCCTGATGCATGGAGTAAAAGTTACTTTCGGTATGTTAGCGCGGAGCGCATGTAAACCCGCTGGCGGGCGCGGAGCGCATGAGAAACCCGCTGGCAGGCGCGTATGCCAATCGCCCTTTCCAGACTGAAGGCACCGAGTGAAGGCTGCTTTGTGTATGTTAGCGCGGAGCGCATGTGCCTCCATGGCAAATGGGGTTGACAAAAAACTAGAAAACTGATAGCCTTTCTAACAAATATAATTAAATAGAGAGTGTTTTCAAAACTTTAGCTGTGATGAGGACAAGAAAAGCTTGTCCAATTTTTGTTTGTACTACAGCATTGAGCAGCCGTTTTTAAAATTGAAAACAGCTCAATATTATGGAAAATATTTATTATGCAAAAACTCGCTGCCTATCTAAAACCTTATACCGGCGCATTGGCGATGATGATCATCCTTCTTTTTACGCAGGCGTTCTGTAACCTTCTTTTACCAAACTATATGTCGGACATTGTTGATAACGGCATTCTGCGTAACGATATGCGGTATCTGATTTCTATAGGCATAAAGATGACGCTTATTACTATCGCGGGCGGCGCGGCAAATATAATGGTGTGTTTGTTTTCCGCCAGAATCGCGTCCGGCATAGCGCGCGATTTGCGCCGCGATCTATTTATCAAGATAGAACAATTTTCAAATTATGAGTTTGATACCTTTTCTACCGCGTCGCTGATAACGCGCTGCACGAATGACGTTACGCAGATTCAGGCTCTCTTATTGATAGGGCTCCGTTTTATCTGGCTTGCGCCTATCACGGCTATCGGGGGCGTCATAATGGCAGTCAATCACAGCGCCGGCATGAGTTGGATAATCGCGCTTCCCGTAGTCGTTTTAATCGGCGTCATAATGTTAATTTTTTCCATTACCATGCCGCGGTTTTACTCGCTGCAATCGCTGGTTGATAAGCTGAATCTTATATCACGAGAGAATCTTACCGGCATGATGGTAATACGCGCGTTTGACGGGCGTGATTACGAAGAAAAACGTTTCGATAAGGCGAATACGGGGCTTACCCGCGCCGTACTTTTCACTAACCGGATGATGGCGATTCTGCCCGGCGCGCTGATGTTTATTATGAACGGGACGTCGCTGCTTATTGTATGGTTCGGCGCAAAGCAGATTGCCGCGTCAAACATTCAAGCGGGGGATATGATAGCGTTCATTCAATATACGACGACAATCATCATGTCATTTGTAATGCTGTCCATCATTTTTATTATGATACCCCGCGCTCAGGTTTCGGGGAACCGTATTGCCGAAGTTCTGCATGTTTCTCTTAAAATTACAGACCCGCCGGACGCGGACGACTCTTTTGATCCAAATCAAAAAGGTATTGTTGAATTCAGAAATGTAAGTTTCCGCTATCCAAACGCGGAACAAGATGTGCTGTCCGGTATAAGTTTTACGCTTTCACCCGGCAGGACAACGGCTGTCATAGGGCCTACCGGTTCCGGTAAATCAACGATAGCTTATCTCGCTGTTCGTCTTTACGATGTTACGGATGGCTCTGTCTATGTTGACGGAAAAGATATACGTGCGGTAACGCAGAATTCTTTGCGCAAAAAAATAGCCTATGTGCCGCAGAACAGTCAACTGTTTTCCGGCACTATGAAATCAAATATAAATTATGGAAAAGACGATATACCGGCGGAAGAAACAAGAAAGGCGGCCGATACGGCTCAGGCGCTTGACTTCATTTTGGAAAAAAACGAGGGCTTTGACGCGCCTATCACGCAGGGCGGCGGCAATGTTTCAGGCGGGCAAAAACAGCGGATTTCTATAGCGCGCGCCCTCGCGAAAAACACGGAGGCTGTGGTTTTTGACGATAGTTTTTCAGCGCTGGATTTTAAGACGGATGCCGCCGTCCGTAAAAAGTTAAGGGAAAATTCCAGCGGCGTATCAATGCTCGTAATAGCGCAGCGGATAAGCTCTATTATGAACGCGGATGAAATTCTTGTGTTGGACAATGGAAAAATTATTGGACGCGGCGTTCATGCGGAACTGATGAAAAGCTGTCCTCAATATGCGGATATCGCGAAAACACAACTGGCGGAGATGGCGGAATGAGTGGAGAAAATAAACCTAGCATGCCTAATTTAGGCAGCCGGAATACTTTTAACGGGCCTGCTGAAAGGGCAAAAAACTTCCGTTTGTCTGTAAAAAAACTTGCGGGTTATATGACCGCATATATACCGTTGTTGATATTTGCCGCTTTACTTGCCGTTCTGTCGGCGGTATTTACGGTAATAGGCCCAAAACTTCTGGGGACTGTAACCGACAAGCTTGTCGGCGGCGCGGCGCAAGGCTCTATTGATTTTATCAGCATTGGAAAAACATTATTAATGCTTGTCATTCTATATGGAGCGGCTTTTTTATTTTCATATCTTCAAGGTTTTGTAATGTCCGGCGTTACCGCGAATATTACACGCAAACTCCGCGATGATATATTCAAAAAAATGCACCGCCTTCCGTTCAGATATTTTGATGAAATATCACGCGGCGATGTGTTAAGCCGTATTACAAATGATGTTGATACTATAAGCACTACAATGAACCAGAGTTTTTCGCAGGTAATCACTTCGCTTACATCTCTTGCCGGTATTACCGTGATGATGTTGTCTATAAGCTGGCAATTGACTCTGATCACATTCCTGATGATTCCGGCCACGCTGTTTTCCGCGTCTGTCGTTATCAAAAAGTCGCAGGGCTATTTCAAAAAACAACAAGACTTTCTTGGAGCCGCCAACGGTCATATTGAAGAAATGTTTTCGGCGCACGATGTGGTGTGCGCATTTAACGGGCAGAAAGAATCGGTACGCAAATTTTCTGAATACAATGACGCTCTCTATAAATCGGCGTGGAAAGCTAACTTTCTTTCCGGTATCATTATTCCGCTTACTTTTATCATAAGCAACTTTGTGTACGCCGTTACCTGCATAACGGGCGGGGTGTTCGCGCTTAAAAAAATGATAACGATAGGAGATATACAGGCCTTTTTGCAGTATATCCGCTCATTTGTCCAGCCGCTTCAGATGATTACAAATATTACTAACATTTTACAGCAAACCGCGGCGGCGGCGGAGCGGGTTTTTGAATTTCTTGAGTTAGATGATGAAATTCCTGACGCGCCTGACGCAAAATTGCTTGTAAAAGGCGAAAATGATTTTAACGTCAGTTTTGAAAATGTAGTGTTCGGTTATGACGAAGATAAAATTATCATTCATAATTTCAGCGCGAATGCGGCAAGCGGACGGAAAATCGCTATTGTCGGGCCTACCGGCGCCGGTAAATCAACAATGGTAAAACTTTTAATGCGTTTTTATGATGTGTCCGGCGGCGCAATAAAAATAAACGGTGTTGATATTCGTTTATACAAGCGCGATTCGCTTCGTTCTGTATTCGGCATGGTTTTGCAGGATACTTGGCTTTTTAACGGTTCTATCGCCGGTAATATACGTTATGGCAAGCTGAGCGCCTCCGGTGACGAAATAATTTCCGCGGCAAAGGCCGCTCAAGTTGACGGTTTTGTCCGAGGCCTTCCTGACGGTTACGATATGATATTGAACGAGGAAGCCGATAATATATCTCGCGGGCAAAAGCAGCTGCTGACTATTGCCCGCACTATTATCGCCGATCCCGCAATTCTGATTCTGGACGAGGCCACCAGCAATGTTGATACTCATACCGAGGTGTTGATCCAGAGGGCTATGGATAATCTGATGTCCGGCAGAACCAGTTTTGTTATTGCCCACCGTCTGTCAACTATCCGTAACGCCGATCTTATTCTTGTAATGAACAACGGCGACATCATTGAACAGGGAAATCATCAGGAACTTCTTGCAAAAGGCGGCTTCTACGCCCAAATGTACAACAGCCAATTCGACCCGCCCCCCGCCAGCGGGTTTAAATGCGCTCCGCGCTAGCATCCCAGAAGCAAGGGGTCAGCCTCTGCCTTAGGGTCCGCGAATAGCGTTTGGCATACGCGACTGGAAGCCCGACAGCGGGTTTACATGCGCTCCGCGCCGGCATACCCAAAGCGGATGTTACTCCGTGCTTTAGGGTCCGCGAATAGCGGTTGGCATACGCGCCTGCCAGCGGGTTTCTCATGCGCTCCGCGTTAGCGTTTTGCCGCCGTCGCAAACTTGTTTGCGGCGGCGGAACGGCCTTCACTGTGATAATTTGCGTTGCCATTTATGGCGCAATCTGTTTAATTGCTCATTGCTAATTGTAATCTGTGGCTCATTTTTCTATTCAGGAGGGGGGCGCTGTTTCCCCGCGTCATCGCGAACCGTTGTCTTATAGTCGCGCCCCCCTGTCTACAGCCCGCCCACGGCGGTCTTCCGCCACCCCCGCCCGCAAGCGGGTTTTTTATACATCGTTTTTTTTACATACATGGAGTTTTGCTTTGCCGCGATTCATCGCGTTTTCTTCCCAAGCTCCTCACTCCTCATTCCTAATTGCTCACTCCTCACTCCTCATTGATAATTGCTCATTGATAATTGTTAATTTTCCTTTTTCCCTTTTACTTATTATTTATTAATCATATTTTTCACGCTTGCATATTTATAACTATCGTATTAACATAGTTTAGTGATTATAATCACACTAAACAAATTTATTGGAGGAAGATTATGAGAATGACAAAAATGTTGTTTTCAGCTTCGCTGGCGGCGCTTATAGCCGCCGCAGGCATGTTTGTGGGATGCCAAAAAAAGCAGGCGGGAGACGCGGCGGCGCGTGGCGCTCAATCAGCGAAAATCGTGGTTACTTTTGCGGGAACAGAGGCCCCCTCAACCGGCCAAAGCCGCATGATGCAGGAAGTTGCGGACACGCTCAACGCTACAGGACGTTTTCAGGTTGAAGTTCAAGTGAACGGCGCCTTGTCCGGCGACACCGACAATCTTGTAACGCAGGCAAAAAGCGGCGTCCCGCTTGTAGTGCCGTCGGATCCCGGGCGTTTAGCCAGCCAGTTCCAAATAAGCGACCTTAATATACTAATGGCGCCTTATGTTCTGACGGATATTAACGCGCTGGATAAACTTCCTGACACAGCGATTTTCAAAGAGTGGCAGGCGCAGCTTGAGCAGCAGGGAATTACTTTTGTTGCCGATATGTATAACGGTTTCCGCAGTTTCTACACAGTTAGGCCGGTTACAAAAGTAGCCGACTTGGGCGGGCTTAGGATACGTGGTTTTGGCAACAACATCGGTAATGCGCTTGCCAAGTATCTGGGCTTTGCGAACATTGGTATTTCGTGGGGTGAAGTGCTTCCCGGTATCCAACAGGGTACACTGGATGGTTGTGAAGTACAGGCCGCTACCGCTTTCGGTTCCGCAATATACGAAGTCGCCAAGAACCTTGCTTTAACTAAGCACTATATGCTCCAGTCTTCATTTGTCTGCTCTACAAATCTGCTCAACAGTATGCCGGCAGCGGACAGGCAGGTATTCATTGATACGATTCAAGCGTCCGCCAAGAAATACGGAGCCATCATCGCGTCTGAAGAAAACGATTACTACAACCAGATGAAGGATAAAGGCATGACCATTACCGAGGTCAATATTCAAGAATTTGAAAACGCCCTCGCTCCGCTTTACACAAACAATGATCTAGGCTTTTCACCCGGTCTTAAAGACAGACTGTTTAGTGAGTTGGGACTCTAAACATTATAATTTTCACGTCAACCGCGGCGGCGCTCAGGTTGCGGCGCGGTTGACATAATTCGACAAAGCGGACCGGGTCAAAAAGTTTGGCGAAATTAACGGAAGTTGATGCCAGCCATTGCCCCGCCGCGCGATGATAAAACGAATGTGCGCAGGGCTTAACTGTTCGCTAGTCTGATCGCGTCCCAAGAAGCTATACGGCGATATATTCAAATGCCTTGCCTGAGGGACAAAATAGGCATCTTCCTATTATTTTTCCTCATTGTTTATATTTCATTGAATCATGCGAGTAATCCTTGTATGTTTTCTGCCTGGAGGAGAATTGTGCGAAAAGTGTACCGTACTCTTTGCAAAGCCGAAGAATTTATTTGCGGAGTAGGTTTTATATTTCTTGTCGGTTTTGTTTTTCTATCGGCAATTTTGCGGTTTTTCCGTATTTCTATGTCTTGGAACATAGACCTTGCGATGTTTTTACTCGCTTGGACGGCGTTTCTTGGCGCCGATATAGCCTGGCGCAACGGTCAGCTTGTTGGAATTGATATTGTAACGCGCAGCCTGCCTAAATATGTTCAAAAAGTAATCCAAATACTTTTATATGTTATAATATTCGGCGCTCTTGTTTTAATAGCTGTTTTTGGACTTAAATTGGCTCATGACGAGCGTCTGCGTACATATCAATCAATACCAATTCCATATTCACTGGTAACATTGAGTATTGTTGTCGCCTCGGCTTCAATGCTACTGTCTACAATAATCAAGATACGCAGGACTATTATGAACTTTACTAAAAATGAGGAGGCAAAATGACATTACTGCTTATTTGTTTTGTTGTTTTTTTAGTCATTGGAATGCCTATTGCCTTCGTAATAGGCATTGCCGGTTTCGCGTACTTTTTTTCATCGCCGTATCTTAACTTTCAAACGGCTACGCAAATGATTGTATCGCAGAGTCAATCCTTTGCGTTTCTGGCGGTACCTTTCTTCATCTTTGCGGGAAATCTGATGAATGTGTCGGGCATCACGCAGCGCCTGCTCAGTCTTGCGCGTCTGGTAACCCGACGTATGTACGGCGGGACAGCTCAGATAAGCGTCGTAATGAGTACGCTGATGGGAGGCGTTTCAGGTTCGGCAACGGCGGACGCGGCAATGGAAACCCGCATTCTGGGCCCCGAAATGATGCGTATTGGCTACAGCAAGGGTTACATCTGCGCGGTAAACTGTGTTACCGCGTTGATTACCGCTACGATTCCGCCAAGTCTGGGCTTGATCATTTTTGGCTTTGTGGGCGAGGTATCAATCGGACGGCTTTTTGCCGCGGGACTCATACCCGGCATCTTGATGATGTTTTTCTTAATGGCAACCACTACGATTACGTCCCGTATAAAGAAATATGACCCGCCGAGAAAGGACGCCCCTCCGCTCAGCTTTGAGGAACTCGGTGAAAACCTGAAAGAGTCGATTTGGGCGCTGCTGTTCCCTGTCATTCTTATAGTTGGAATACGTTTTGGCGTGTTTACGCCTTCGGAATCCGGCGCTTTTGCCGTAATATACGCTATTTTAGTCGGAAAATTCATTTATAAAGAGTTGACATGGCAAAACTTTAAGGAAGCGCTGATTACAACATTGAAGGATAACGGCGCAATCATGCTGATTATCGCAATGTCCGGTCCTTTCAGCTATGCCCTGACATGGGTAAAACTGCCTGTTACACTCAGCCAGATGATATTCGGTATAACTACTAACCCGCAGGCTCTTGTGCTTATAATGCTGGGCTTTCTGTTTATAACCGGTATGTTCGTTGACAGCAACGTAAACTTCCTGCTTTTAACTCCGATTTTCTTGCCTATGGTAAAAGAAGCCGGCATAGACCCGGTGCATTTTGGTGTACTCATGGCGACTATCGTTACATTGGGCGTAATGACTCCGCCTATCGGTTCGGCTCTATACACTGTCTGCGGTATAATAAATTGTCCGCCGGAAGAATACACAAAAGCATCACTTCCTTTCATGTTTGCGGTACTTCTGGAATTGGCGATACTGGTATTTTTGCCGGATCTAGTTTTATGGATACCAAACATGGTTTTTGGTTCTTAGCCGGGGTAATTGTTATATGATGATGGATGAAACGCTCACTAAAAAAATAGGGGACGCGGCGCTTATAGCCGTCCTTGTTATTGATGACGCCGGGGACGCGGCTGTTTTGGCAAAGGCATTACTGCGCGGGGGCGTAAGCGTCATTGAGTTGACTTTGCGGACGCCTGCGGCGCTTGAGGCTTTGTCAAATATCAAGACCGAGGTACCGGAGATTGTCGCCGGTATAGGCACAATCCTTACGCCGGAGCAGCTTAGGCAGGCTAAGGAGCGCGGCGCCGCGTTTGGCGTGGCGCCCGGATATAATCCTTCTGTTCTTGACGCGGCAAAAAAACTTGACCTTCCATACGCGCCGGGTGTAAGCACCGCTTCCGAGATAGAGGCCGCCTATGAAAAAGGCTGCAAGACGCTTAAATTCTTCCCATCAGAAAGTTTGGGGGGGCTTTCATATCTAAAAAATGTTAACGCGCCGTATGCCCATCTGGGCATACGGTACATACCGCTTGGCGGGATCGGCATTGGAAATATGAAAGATTATCTTGAAAACGAGGCTGTTCTCGCGCTTGGCGGTTCTTGGCTTGCGCCGCGTAATCTTATAAACGAAAAAAACTGGGATAAAATCAGCAAAAATTGTGAGGAAGCGATGAAAATCGTTCGTGAGTTAAGAGGTAAATAATGGCTAAACTTGTTACTTTTGGTGAAATCATGATGCGCCTGCAAACAAAGACCGGCAGGCGTTTCCGGCAGAGTATGCCGGGTGATATGGAGGTCATATTCGGCGGCGCGGAGGCCAATGTCGCGGCCTCGTTTGCGCTGCTGGGCGGAGATGTGTCTTTTGTCAGCGCGCTGCCTGAAAACGCTATAGCGGACGCTTGTCTTGGCAGTTTGCGCGCCGTAGGTGTTGATGTTTCGCACGTTATAAGGAGTAAAAAGGGGCGCTTGGGTATATATTTTGCCGAAGCCGGCGCGGATCAGCGTCCGAGTAATGTGATTTACGACCGTGATTACTCTTCTGTTTCCATGGAAAGCGCCGGAGCTTATCGCTGGAATCGTATTTTTAAGGGCGCGGATTGGTTTCACACTACAGGAATCACACCGGCCTTATCAAAAATTGCCGCCCGTGTTGCTCGGAATGCCATGGAAGCGGCTAAAAAGGCCGGGCTTACCGTGTCCTGCGATCTTAATTTCCGCAAAAAGTTATGGCGTTGGGAAGAGGGTACCGGGGCAAATGATCTTGCCGGACGTGTAATGAGCGGATTGTTGCCGTTTGTGGATGTGTTAATCGCTAACGAAGAAGATGTGGGAGATGTCCTTGGTATAAAAGACGATGGGCTTGATACGGTAAGCGGCGCTATTGATGTTCAAAAATATCCGGATATTGCTAAAAAAGTGGCGCAAAAGTTTCCGAATATCAAGAAAATCGCGTTTACACTGCGGGAAAGTATTTCCGCAACGCATAACAACTGGGGGGCTATGCTTTACGATACGGCATCCGGCTCGGTACATTTTGCTCCGTTATCGGGTGTTTCATACTGTCCTTACCATATTACGGACATTATTGACCGGATAGGCGGCGGCGACTCGTTTGGCGCCGCTTTGATATATGCCTCACTTGATGACGAACTTAAATCCGGTGATGACAAGATTGCCGCCTTTGCCGCGGCCGCTTCGTGTTTGTGCCATTCGATTTACGGCGATTTTAACTATTCAACAAGGGATGAGGTTTTAGCCCTAATGAAGGGCAGCACGTCAGGCCGTATAGTCCGCTAAGTCCCCTAAACCGCCGGCCTGCGGGTGTGGGCGCTGCGGGTGGAAGCGCAAACTTTTCCAGTGATATCAGCGTAGCACTGAAAGAATATGGAAAAGGTTGCTAGTGTCTTGACATCTTTCAAACTGTGGGTAGCGGTCTCAAGACCGGAAGAAGAATATTTTTTGTTTTCAGCATTTTACAGGATACTTAGAGGCTTATAGTAAACCGGAATGAGCCTCCCCGCCGCAGATGCGCAAACAAGTTTGCGGCGGGGTATTAAACCAGACTTTGCGAATAAACCATGACAAGCGGCGTTATAATTGCTGTCAGTCTGTCGGTGCTAATTGATTGGGGGGGGGGGGGGCGAATATTCGTTTGTTGTCAAAGGTCCTGCTATATGAACACCGGTCGGACTAGTCTCTATAATTCTATTTTGAATGCCGGAGTTTTTTTCGCCTAATATTTGTACAATTGGATAACGCGGGTCGGTTGGGTTTACGTCTATAACATTACCCTTTTCTCCGTTGGAAAGTAATACAAGTTGTCCAATTGGATAGATGGATAGTGAAAAAACCAATGCGCGCACAACGGTATCATCGTAACATTTGCCTTCATTACGCAAAATGTCCATGATGCCTTCGTAACCGCCGGCCGCATCTTTGTGAGGACGTTTTGACGTGATTGCGTCGTATGAGCACGCAACGGCGATTATCTTTCCATACAAACTTATTCTGTCTCCGATGAGTTTATGCGGGTATCCGGAACCATTTTCACGCTCATGATGTTCAAGCGCGGCTGTGCTTATCGCCATTGGAAAACCAAGGGATCTAAGTATTTCAAAGCCCAGCAATGGATGCATCATCAAAGCGGCGCGGTCTTTTTTAGAAAGTTCCATCTTGCTCTGTACTATGTTTGGAGGTAATTTTATCATGCCGATTTCATGCAGCAACGCGGCTGTACCAAGTTCTATTAGGCGGTGCGCCGGCAGTTTAAAATATATGCCTATTATAATTGAAATTATTGTAGAGTTTACGGTATGCGTTACAAGAAAATCTTCATCAGAATTTACACTTACGTCTTTTTGAACCAGCAATAAAAAACGGCGGTTCATTTTTATTTCATTGCAAACGCCATGTATTTTCTCCGCGATCATATCATAGTTAATAGGTGTTTTATTAGCAGCCTGATATAAAATATCTCTAGCAAAACATCGAAAATTAACATAAAACATTTTAGCTTCCGCCAATTTCGCGCTGTCGTTTAGAAATAGTTTTGCTATATCTTTTGGCGCGCTGCCGATTTCATTGGATTTTTCTTGCGGATCGCCGTTGCTTTTTACTTTATCAAATCTCCATTCACCAAGGGATTCTTTCATTTTACTGGTGAACGCCATTTCCTGAGAAGTTAAAATAAATTCATCATCAATATACACCGGCTCTGAAAAAAAACTATCAACCGGAATTTTGGAAACATCAAAAGTTCTCATTGTTTTTATGAAGGCTGCGCCTCGTTATCGGCGGATTCCTCCTGCAAATCACGCAGTGTTTTGGTGTTTTGTATAAGTTGATAATAAATACCTTCCCGTAAAATTTTTACCGCTTCCTGCAGCTGCACATCGTACTCCAGATCGTAGACAGGCGCTATAACTGTACGGTTTTCTTCATCACGAATAAGACGACGCAACAGGGAAAAATCCAGTCCATATTCATCCTGTAGTTGGCGGGCAAAGCCGTCAACTACACCCGGCGCCGCGTTTTTATTGTTCTGAACGAATTTAGGAATGGTATTTGCAACAATAAGTTTATTTAGTTTTTCAGCGTCTTCATCAGAAAATTTCGGAAATAGCACCTCGCGGTCAGGCGGAATACCGATTTTATCAATATTTACATCACTGGGCGTATAATAACGCGCTGTTGTAATCTTAAAACCGGATTTACGGAGCGGATACACTTGTTGAACAGAACCTTTTCCAAATGATTTTTCGCCTACAAGATAGGCGCGTCCATGATCTTTTAACGCGCCTGCTACAATTTCAGAAGCGGACGCTGAACCGTGATTTATCAATACAACAATTGGAATGTTTTCCGGCACTACAGGGTTATTTCCCGCGTTATATACGGAATTTTGTTTTGCAATTCGTGATTTTACCGAAACAACGGTACCATCCTTTATGAAAAGATTGCAAACGCTGACCGCAGTACTCAAAAGCCCCCCATAATTGTTGCGTAAATCAAGTATCAGCGCCTTGTACCCATTTTCTTTGAAAGACTCAAGCGCCTGCCGCGCCCTCTCCGCCGTCATGTTGCTAAAACTGATCAGCCTAAGGTACCCAATGTTACCAATCATCGCTTGCTTAACCGTAGGTACTTCGATAATGGCCCGTGTAAGGGTTACAGGAAACTCAAGATTTTCGCCGCGCCTTATGGTCAAATATACTTTATCGCCGGCCGGCCCTTTAAGCCGCGCAAGCACCTCGTCCAAAGTCAAATCCGCGGTACTCTCCTCTCCTATCTTGGTAATGAGGTCTCCGGGCTGCAAGCCGGCTTTCCAGCCCGGGCTGTCTTCAATAGGGGAAGCGACTTCTACATATATCGCGGGTTTTGAAATGTACAATCCTATGCCGCCATAGTTGCCTTTGATGACGTTTTGATCCAAATCCGACATATCTTTTTCTTTTAGAAAGGTTGAGTACGGATCACCTAGGGCGTTGAACATTCCGTTCATGGCGCCCTCATACAATGTTTTCGGATCGACTTCTTCGACATAATTTTGCTGAATAAAATCGAAAACCGTCTGCATCAACGATTTGTACTGCGGTGTCGTCTGCTCTGTAGTGATTGATTGCGCCTCGGCATTTTGAACTGAAGCTCCAATTACAAAAAAGCAGAGACCTGCTGTCAAAACAGTCCAAAAAATTATAGGCGGCGCCTTTCTAGGGCGAGGATAAGAATCATATTGTTTGTTTATAAGCGGCATAATAAAAAATTATTGACGATTAAAGCATTATAGTCAACCCGCCAGCGGGTTTACATACGCTCCGCGTTAACCCGCCAGCGGGTTTACATACGCTCCGCGTTAGCCCGCCAGCGGGTTTACATACGCTCCGCGTTAGCCCGCCAGCGGGTTTACATGCGCTCCGCGTTAGCGTTTTGCCGCCGCTCGCTGGCGGCGGAGAGGCTTTTGGTTCGATAGCGGCTTTCGGGGCTTTGCCTCCGCTTCGATAATTCGTGTTAATTTGTGTAATTTGCGGCTCATTTTTCTATTCTGCCACCCCTGTTCCAGCCCAAACGCCTGCTTTTGGCACGGCGCCGGACGTGCCAAAAGATTACCTTATGAATACCCTGGCGTATGCTCCGCTGTGTGATGGGGGTGGGTCGCGACTAATTTTCTTATATGCTACATAGTAATGAAATGTGCCGTCGGAGTCCCACCAAAAGCTCCTGTTATCGGCAGTCGGTACTAAAGAAGCTCTATAGTCGTCTTCTTTCCACGATTCAGGCAATTCCATGAATATATTTATTACATCGTGGTATGTCGGCTGAATGCTTGCCTTGAAGACTTTCGATTCTTTCCAGCCTCCGTGGCCTAAGCCGTTCCTAGAATTTACTTTTCGATACTCTTGTACTACCGAATAATTATTAGCGACAAACATGGGAGGGTTCTTCATCTTTGAAGTATCCAACGTATTTCCTTTAATAACCCGGTACCTAAATTCTCTATAGAATTCATCTTGCTCTGAATAACATAACATTATACCGGCAAATAATAGCGCTATTAATAAACTTATACGTTTCACGTTTTTGCCTCCATCTTTCCATTTCCTGCCTCATTTTTTCATAAGTTTCCCGCGTTGGCCAGTCAATTCAAGGTAGGCCAATTCCGCAAGTCCGAAACCGGCGCTGCGCGTAAAATCTTTTGTGTATTCATCATATAACATATCTTCATACATTTCTCCAGCAAAACCATTCTTGTTAAATTCAGATTTCTCGACAGTTTTGCGCATTCCGTTTATCAGTGTCTTTAACAAAAAAGTTTCAAGCGCCTCGCACTGCTCATAAAGTTTATCTTTTTTATCAATAAAAGTTTTTGTTCCAGCAGACGATTTTATTTCTGTATCAACATGCAAATTTGATTTTAACAATTCAGAAAAATCTTGTTTATCAGTATATTTTTTTTCTATACTATTTAACGCCGTCAATGAATCCGGCGAATAACGGTTATTATCAAACTGAAACGCCGCTGTACTTGTAATCGGCATTGTTCCTCTCCGCCATACCTGTTACCGCTTTAATCCGGTAGCCGTACCAAGCATATTATCGCTTGTTTGAATCGTACGCGAGTTAAATTCATAAGCGCGCTGGGCTACGATAAGATCCACCATTTCGCGTACGACAGAGACATTCGACATCTCAAGGAATTTATGTATTGTCTGCCCCATTCCCTCAAAGCCCGGTCTGCCGGGTATTGCTTCGCCTGACGCCTGTGTTACCTTAAATAGATTTTCGCCAACGGCTGTGAGGCCTACCGGATTTGGAAAGCGGTACAATTCTATTTGACCCACAAGTACCGGATCGTCTTGATTTGGAAGTTTTACCGTAACGGCGCCGGTTTTTGTAACATTTATTGTCTGCGGTAAAAAGTTTTCCGGCATTATTATATCGGGCAGCACCCAATATCCGTTGCTTGTAACCAGTCGTCCGTCACTATCAACTTTGAATGCGCCGTCGCGTGTGTAAGCATAAGAGCCATCGTACATCTGAATTCGAAAGAAACCTTCTCCTTCAATCGCTATGTCGTATACATTGTCTGTGTTTTGTAAACTGCCTTGCGTAAACATTCTTTGAGTGGCGGCGACTTTTACGCCGTGTCCCATCTGTGTGCCGACAGGCGTTACCGTGTCCTCCGTTGCGGGTGTTCCCGCGATACGCAAAGTTTGGTAGAGCAGATCCTCAAAATCGGCGCGTACTTTTTTGAATCCCGAAGTATTTACATTTGCCAAATTATTAGAAATTGTATCAATATTTGCCTGCTGGCCAATCATGCCGGACGCGCCCGTCCATAAACTGCGAACCATTCTGCCTCCTGCCTCAATTTAATTGTCGGTTTTTACTGAAAGCAAGTTTACATTTTTTGTATGAGCCTAAGCTGTTCCAAAACTGAAGTTTTGAGGGGGACAAGCTCTGCTTGTCCGGCAACCTTGGATTTAATAGAAAAAACTCATCTTCAGACCGCTTTTTGAGAAGCCGGTTCCATCGCAAACAAAGTCTGCGCAACTTAAGCCAGCTTCCATGTTTTGGCGCAACACGTCATGTCTGGACGCTAGCGCGGAGCGCATGTTAAACCCGCTGGCGGGGTTGACTGGGGGGGTATATTCGTTTAGCATAAGTTATGGGTGATTTTAACGATATTTTTAGCGACATTTCAAACGCCGCAAAAAAATTTCAAAGCGAGTTTTCCAAGTATATGCAGGAACGCGGTTTTAGCGATACCGGCGTGTATGGGAAAAATGACGGGTGCAATGAATATGACTGGCCGCCGGTAAATATTTATAACACAGACGGTGCGTCCGGCGCTTGCCTTGTTTTTGAATTCGGACTCGCGGGCTTTTACGAAGAAGACATCAGCATAACATTTCAAGGCGATTATATGGTTTTATCCGCACTTTACCGGAACGCGTTGAAAACCTGTACCGGGGATGACAGCGGCTGCGCGGCAGAACCGCCGCGGTACATAGAAAAATCTTTATGCTTTGACAGCATAGAAAAACAAAAATATTATGTTCCATTGGACAAATACGCGCAGGAAAAAACGAATGCCGTTTACAAAAACGGTTTACTGCGGGTAAACATTCCACATAAAGAAGAAAACGAACAAGACGGCATAAAAATAAAAATTTCAAGCTGACGGTTTAACTTGATAAACGAAACAAGCCCCGCCGCTGTGACCACAGCGGCGGACATACACAAAAAAAGCGCGTTTGTCGCCGTTGTTGGGCGACCCTCTGTAGGAAAATCCACACTGTTAAACCGCCTGTGCGGAGCCAAGGTCGCTATTGTCAGCCCCGTACCGCAGACAACGCGGAACAGTATCCGCGGCATTGTGACCAGACCAGAAGGTCAACTTGTATTTGTCGATACACCCGGTATGCATATTTCCGGCAAAAAACTTAACTTGCGACTGTTGAATACCGCCGCGCGGGCGCTGGACGAGGCCGACCTTGTTTTATACGTTCTGGACGCTTCCCGTCCGGCGGGGCAGGAAGAACAAGCTGTCGCGGAGGCCTTATCCCGCAATGCTGAAAATGTAAACCACAAAACCATTGCCGCCGTCAACAAGACCGATGCCGCGGACGGCGGCGGTGTTGTCGCGGCGCTAAAAACCTTACTGCCGGCGCTGCCGGAAGAACGAATATTTAAAATCTCGGCATTACGAAAAGAGGGGATCGAACCGCTGCTTAGCTGCCTGTTCCGCATGGCTCCGGAAGGAAACGCTTTTTACGGCGATGACTGCTACACCGATCAGGAAATTGGTTTTCGTGTCGCCGAGATCATCCGCGAAAAGGCAATGAACCGTCTGCGGCAGGAATTACCACATTCGATATATGTGGATATAGCGGACATGGAACTACGCGGCGGCGCCAAAAAGACACTGTGGATACGCGCCTTCATCATGGCGGAACGTGAATCCCAGAAAGGTATGATAGTCGGCAAGGGCGGTTTGATGATTCGGGATATACGGCTTGCCGCGCTGCGCGACTTAAAAAAAATATTTGACTGGAATATTGAGCTTGACTTGCGCGTCAAAACGGCGCATGACTGGCGCGGCAACGATGCGATACTGCGCAAACTTTTGTAGTTCTTGGCGGGCGCAAAATTGCGCTTAAGTTTTTCCTAAAAAGCCGTGTTTTGACGAGAAAAACAGAGCCTTGCAGCGCAGTTTATATAGCCGGCGGGCGCAAAACTCATCCAACTGCCTTTGGGTTGCGGCAAAAATTTCTTTGAGTACCGGTTCCAGAAGAGCGGCGTTCTGTAAAATATCTATCGCGGACTCGCTTGTCGCGCAGCGAAGCAGTTCCGCCGTTATGCCGCTGTCCGCGCCGTACATGGCCGCAAACGCGGCAAAAACAAACTGCCGCGCGTCGCCGTATTTTGAATGAGTGTTAAAGTTGTTTGTTACCAGTTTTACCAGCTTGCCTATATGTCCCGCGATCAATACATGGTCAAAACCGGCTTCGGCGGCAAGACTGATACTTTCGCCGATAAAATTCGCGCATTTTACCGGACGAGCGTCCGGATAATGTTTAGAAAGAAAATCAAGACCGATATTTCCCGGCGTCAGCGTAAGCGCGTCATATCCCAAGGCGCGCAGTATAGAAAGCTCCGCCTTAATCGAATCGCAAAAAGCGCTATCGCTCATGGGTTCCACTATGCCCGTCGTACCAAGGATGGAAAGCCCGCCTACGATGCCAAGCCGCTTGTTAAAGGTACGCGCCGCAAGTTTTTCGCCGTCCGGTATTGATATGCTTACCGACAAACCGCCCGCAAAGCCTGACGCCTCGCGGACCTCCCGCAGCGCCTCTGTTATCATGCGCCGGGGCACACTGTTTATCGCCGACGCGCCTACCGGCTGGTCCAGACCCGGCAGTGTTATACGTCCAACTCCTTCTCCGCCGTCTATAACAAAACCTTGTTCCCGCCGTTTCTTAACACGGGCGTAAACAAGGCAGCCGGAAGTGATGTCAGGATCGTCACCGCCGTCTTTTCTTACGGCGCAGAGCGCCTCCCCGCCGCCGCTTACAAGGTCGTAGAGACGCGGCGTAAAACGCTTTCCTGCGGGTGTGTCGATGGCACAGATTCCGTCCGTGACGCCGCCTAACAACAATGCCGCCGCCGCGCCTTTCGCCGCCGCCGCCGCGCACGAGCCGGTTGTATAACCGCGGCGGAGTTTTTTTCCATCAACAAATTTATAGTCTTCACTCATGGCGGGTTTTAATTAAAAATAACGGCGCAACGGTTTTGCGGTCTCAACACGAAGTGTTGAGCAATCCGCATAGCGGTTTTACAGCCTCAACACGAAGTGTTGAGCCGCACGCCCAATATGAAAATTTGGCCTTAACGTCTGCCCCCCTTATAAAAAACACGCACCTGCTTGTACAAACCCTGGCCCTCACTTTTTGTTTCAATATCATTAACATCGTTCAAAGTTGTATGAATAAGACGCCGGTCAAACGGATTCATCGGCTCAAGCAGTATGGAAGCGCGTTTTTCACGGACACGCTCGGCTACAGTGTACGCCAAACGCACAAGACTTTCTTCGCGGCGCATACGGTAATTTTCGCTGTCAAGAATTATGCGCTCGCCATGCCCCAGCTTTGCGGCATAGATTGACGCAATCAGTTGAAGGGCGTCTAAGGTTTTACCTTTCTTTCCGATGATGAATGATGAGTCCGTAGAAGTGATGTTGAAGCCTATCTTGCGTTTTTCACGAAAAAGAACGTTTGCTTTTCCTTCCATACCCATCAAACCGGTAATTTTATCGAGATACTCTATCATCGCTGTTTCAAAATCCGCGTCGGGTATCGCGGGTTCCGTGTCTTCTTCCTTAACTTTTCTACCCGGCCTTTCATTGGCGTACGAGTCGGTTTTACCATTTTTCGCGTGATACGCGCCGGTTGTATCGTTGGTATGAACACGGATTTTTACATAAGCTTTCTTAAACAAACCGCCGCGCTGGGTCTCAACAATTTCTACATCAAAACAATCCCGCTCAAGCCCAAGCTCTTCCGATGCTTTATCAATGGCTTCTTTCTCTGTCTTGCCTTCAAATTCTTTTATCATACTTCACCTCTAAAAGCGGCGGAATCGCCGCTTGTATTTAATCGGACATTAACACGCAGTGTTAATGCCACCCCTTAAATAGGGTTGCCCGGAAAATTCAGTTTCCGGGCAATTTTAGCTGGAATAACTGTTAGACAATCCGGCGGATTGTCTAACAGTCCAGATCGTCCGCCTGTAGTTCCATGCGCCTTAGCGTTTCTTTTTTTTCTTTGGCGGAACTATAACTTTTTTCTCCGGCTGCGCCGCGGCAAGGGCCGCCTTCTTTCCTGCCATGATTTTATTTATCACGAGCTGCTGAAGCATCGTTAAAACGTTGGACATGATCCAGTAAACCAGTAACCCCGACGGAACATTGTACAGTATAAAAAAGAATATCAGCGGCATGGCGTACAGCATCATCTTCATCTGCGAGTTGTTAGCCTGATCCGGCGTCTGCGTAACTTTGCCGTACAGGAGTTGGGAACCCACATAAATGAATGGCAAAAGGCGCAAATCGCTCCAGCCAAGAATGGGTATTTTGAAGGGCGCGAAATTCCAAACCGTTTCCGGTACCGACAGGTCGGGTATCCAGCCGGGGATAAACATCGCGCCGCGCAGTTCAAAATGATTATTGAAAAGATTGTACATGGCAAGGAATATGGGCAGTTGAATCAGCATCGGCAGGCAACCGGAAAGCGGGCTATAGCCTTCTTTCTTGTAGAGGCCCGCCAGTTCAACATTCATTTTTTGCGGATTATCCTTGTACTTTGCCTGAATTTCCTTGATTTTTGGCGACATTGTCTGCATACGCAGAGTGGCTTCCGAACCTTTTTTTGTGAGCGGAAACATCACCATTCTAACAAGCATCGTTACCAGAATTATTGCCACGCCATAATTCGGAATTAAATGGTAAAACAGGTTTAACAGCCATTTTAACAGTGTTTCCAGCGGGTTTAGAATTCCCCAAAAACCGCCGGCGTTTGCCGCCTGCTCAAGACGGAGATCGGTATATCCAAAATCGTTAGCGCCGTTATCGTAAATCGCAAGCGCCTTTTGGGTTTTTGGCCCAAGGTAAAAACGAAAAGTGTCTGTGCCGCGGGACGCGGAAAGCGGCGGGCGTGTGATAAATAGGCGGGATGCGGTTTCGATTCCGGGTTCGGCGGGGCGTGATGAAAAAGCAAATTCGTATGCCGTTGCGTCCGGTACCGCGATGAACGCAAAGTATTTTCCCGCAATAGCCGCCCACGATACACGGCTTGAAACTACAATCGCTTGATTGGCGTTTGCTTTTTCCTCTTTTAACTTTCCGTTGATAAAAGTCATATAACGCCGGTAATCATAATTCCCGTCAAGTTTATTGAAGCTTGGCCCTATTTGCGGTCCGAACGCCAGCGTATACGCGGCTGGCGCTTCGCCGGCGGAAGCAAAATTCAAAGACGGAACTGAGTAGCCGCCGTCAATGCTTACTTCAAGCTGGAACATGTACTCGTCAGGATCAAAAGTATAACGCTTCGTTAGGCGAAAAACACCGCCGTTTACCGAAAAATCGCGGTAATACTCAATAGCCATGTCGGAAATTCGCCTGCTGTTGAAAAAGGAATTTACCGGAACGCTGTCCCTGCCGCCAAACGCGATAGTAAAAGCGTGGGCCTCGCTCGTTCCGTCGAGTATCATATCAACATAGTCGGCGCCGTCGCTATGCTCTTTCAGTTTGAAACCGGTAATATCGCCTCCGGCATTCGTAAGCCGCGCTATGATGAGCGGCGTTTCGATGACTGTAAATTGCTCCGTCTGCGGGAATGATTCAGCGCCGCTTGCCGGCGTGCTGTCAAGCGTGAATTCCGGCATTGCATAGACCGGCAAAGGGCTGCCGGCAGGCCCGCCGTCTTGTACGGGCCTTACCGCATCGGCGGGAATGGACTCAGGCGTCTGTTCCACAACCGTCTGCGATTGCGGCTCGGTAATCGTTTTTGGCGGAAAAAATGTATACTGAATAAGATAAAAACCGGAAATTGTTATTATCGATAACACAACAGCCAAAAGTGTTCGTTTTTCCATGTAACCTCTTTATTTTAGCGGTAAGGCTCTAAAAAACATAAGTTTTTAGAACCTTAGCAACTTTTCCAACATTGATTCGCGGCGGGTTTAATACTCCGTCCGCTATGTTCTTACGGGACCGGATCATAGCCGCCTTTATGAAAGGGATGACAGCGCAGCAGACGGGATAAACTTAAACGGAGTCCGCGCAAAACTCCGTATTTTTTTATCGATTCGTATGCATACTTTGAACAAGTCGGGTAATATCTACAACAAGGCGGAAAATGCGGCGAAACCGCTTTTTGGTAAAGACGTATGAGTAGAAGGACAGCGGCTTTCGGCGTAAAAGCCGTCTTTCCATTCATGAGCTAATCTTTGTCTCGAAAAGTCCCGCCTTACTCAGCAAAACTTTCATTTGCCGCATCCTAAGCGATAGACCGCCGTCTTTAGGAAATAATGAATTATCGCCGTTATCACTGTCCGGTAAACCGTTTGCCCGGAACTTGTTTTTGCCCGGATACACCAGCAATACTAAATCATAACCGTTCTTAATTCCTGTCCGTAAATGACGGTAGGCCTCTCTGCCAAGTCTGCGGGCGCGGTTTCGTTCTACCGAGTTGCCGAATTTACGCGCAAAGGTAAAGGCAATGCGTTTTCCCGCCTCTTTTTTGTGCAAAAAAAAGAGACGCGCGCCAAAACACGAGGTGGAAGCACCCTGTTTGAACACTGCCTGTATGTCTTCCCGCCGTTTTAAGTGTTCATGGCGCGGAAAAGTACGCGGTTTTCCGTCATTTTCTTGTATTTCCAATATTCCCACAGTCATTTTTCCGTAGCCCAGGCGTATTTTCCATAAAACACGCCCATCTCATTGTCTAATATGGTTTCTTCTCGTCAGAGACGCTCAGCTTTATTCTGCCTTTAGCCCGCCGGCGTTTTAATACCAAGCGCCCCCCCCGCGTCTTCATGCGCGCGCGAAAACCAAATTTTCTGTTACGTTTAACCTTACTCGGTTGATATGTCCGTTTCATGGACCGCTCCTATTTTTAATCCGCCGGCAGTTCCGCCGCAGATACAGTTACTCGTTTCAAATTCAGTCTATAATACCCCCATACAAACGTCAACCCACCCGCCAGCGGGTTCTCATACGCTCCGCGTTAGCATACCCGCCAGCGGGTTCTCATACGCTCCGCGTTAGCATACCCGCCAGCGGGTTCTCATACGCTCCGCGTTAGCATACCGGAAGCAGCATTTACTCCGTGCCGTCGGTAAGGCAAGGGCGATTAGCATACGCGCCCGCCAGCCTACCAGCAGGTTTCTCATACGCTCCGCGCTAGCAGCTTGCCGCCAACGCAAACTTGTTTGCGCCGTTGGGGGCGGAGATGCGCTCACGTCGATAGCGGCAGTCAGGGGTTTTGCTTCCACTATGATAATTTGCATCGTCATTTATGGCGCGATCTGTTTAATTGCTCATTGCTCATTGTTAATTGTTAATTGTTAATTTGTGGCTCATTTTTCAATTCAGAAGGGGGGCGCTATTTCCCCGCATCATCGCAAACCGTTGCATCATAGTCACGCCCCCGCCCAAAAACGGCACGCTTTCTCAGTGAGCGTGTGTAAGTATGTGGCAGCATGGCGTAGGCCCCAAAAACTTACTGTTGCCTA
>JAISCO010000327.1 GCA_031265535.1 Spirochaetaceae bacterium
TATCAATAAACAATGCTCCCTCAAGATGATCGTATTCATGCTGAATTACACGCGCCAAAATTCCGTCCGCGTCAATAGTAAACGGTTTGCCTTTCTCGTTCCATGCCTGTAAACGTATCATTTTGGGTCGTGTAATATGTCCCCAAACACCCGGCAGCGATAAGCAGCCCTCCTCATAATCCGCCATGTCTTCTGAAGTTTCGAGCATGGAAGGATTGATAAAAACACGCGGTATATCTTTCCCTATCTTTGTTACAAAAAGCCGCTGCAATTTGCCAACTTGCACCGCGGCAAGTCCCACCCCCTGATATTTGTCTAATAGTTCAAACATTCCGGCAAGCAGCGTTTCAATCTCTTTGTCAATATTCTTAACCGGCGCTGATTTCTGTCTAAGCGTCTCGTGGTTAATCATAAGAATCCGCATAATTAAAGTATAACACTTTGCGCTAATTTGTCCATACGCCGGCCAGCCGGTTTACATGCGCTCCGCGCTAGCGTTTTGCCGCCAACGCAAACTTGTTTGCGCCGTTGGCGGCGGAATGGCTTTTGGTTCGATAGCTGCCTTAGGAGTTTTGCCATTTGCCATGGAGTCACATGCGCTCCGCGTTAGCATCTTGCCGCCAACGCAAACTTGTTTGCGCCGTTGGGGGCGGAGCGGCGTTCACTTCGATAACGGCGGTCGGAGCTTTGCCTCCACTTTGATAATTTGTGTCAATCCGCATCGCCATTTATGGCGCAATTTGTGGCTAATTTTTCAATTCAGGAGGGGGGCGCGGACACGAGTGTCTTTCCCCGCATCATCGCAAACCGTTGCCGCATAGTCACGCCCCCCCCCCCCCCTGTCTACAGCCTGCCTACGGCAGTCTTCCGCCACCCCCCGCCCGCCAGCGGGTTTCCTCACTCCTCACTCCTCATTCCTAATTGCTCATTCCTCATTCCTCATTTTTTCCTGTTACTTTTTACCTTTTCCTTTTTACCATTTTTTTTCTAAAAGTAAAATTGCTGAACACAAAGCATACACCGCTGTCATGAAAATAAATTTAGGGTATAATGGGCTTGTCCGGCAGCGAACCTTTGGTTAGTTGTCTGCCGGCCAAAGGTTGACTTGCAAATCTCGCAAAATGTTGCGCGTTTTGCGGTTTTTAAGCGGAATTTGGCGCGAAAGCTGAAGTTTCCTAACAACTCTAATTAAAAAAGGCGCTTACGAATGGAAATTGACTACAGCCGGTATTCCGGCAAAAAGGCGCTCGTAATGGGGCTGGGGCTGCACGGAGGGGGCCTGGGGGCGGCGTGTTTTTTGGCTAAACACGGGGCGGAGCTTACCGTTACAGACCTTCGCGGAGCGGATACGCTGCGTCCGTCGATAAAAACACTCAACGATTTTGTTAAAAACATAAATGGAAAACCCGTCAAATACATACTTGAACGGCACAGTATGCGGGATTTTGAAAACGCGGACATTGTTATAAAAAACCCCGGCGTAAAACCCGATTCGCCCTATTTGCAGGCGGCCCGTCACATAGAAACAGATATATCGCTGTTTTTGAAACACAATCCCGCCCGCCTTACCGCCGTAACCGGCTCAAAAGGAAAATCTTTTACCGCGTCCGCCATATATTTTACACTGCAAGAAGCCGCGCGCGCAGAAGGACGCGGCGCGTTCCTTGGTGGAAACATCACAGTTTCGCCGCTGGCATTTTTGGATAAACTAAGGCCCGCCGATGACGTGGTGCTGGAACTCTCCAGTTGGCAGCTCGGCGACCTGCCGCATGGACTCCTGAAACCACGCGCCGCCGTTATAACGGCGATAATGCCTGACCATCTTGACCGCTATGGCACAATGGATTTGTACGTCGCGGACAAACGTGTTATCTATCAAGCGCAGGACAAAAACGACGCGACAATCGCGGGCGATGACAACTGGAGCAAAAGTTTTTTAAGTGAAACAAAAGGGCGGGCATACGGGTATGGATATACAAAGCCCGCCGCCGGGACCAGCGGCGCGTTTTTTGACAAAAAAACCGGCGCGTGCTTTGCAGTCGGCCCCATTGCGGGAATTTGCGCGGGCGAAACGGCTCAGATAGTACCGGCGGACACAAGCGCCCCCGGTATTCATCAAAAAGTGAATCTGATGGCGGCCGGCCTCGCGCTGCTTGATCTTGGAATCCCGCCAAAGCTAATAAACGAGTGCACGCGGCGCTTCCCCGGCATCGAACACCGGCTGGAACTCTTTTATGAAAAGAACGGCATCCGCTTTTACAACGATACGGCGGCAACAATCCCCGAAGCCGCCGCCGCCGCGGTACAGGCGCTTGACGCGCCGGTTGTTGTTACCGGCGGCACAGATAAAAACCTCAATTTTTCACCGCTAGCCGAAGCGCTCTCAAACGCCCGCGCCGTAGTCCTGCTCGCCGGAACAGGCAGCGATAAGCTGGCGGCTCTGCTAAAAGCAAAAAACATACCATTCAGCGGCCCGTACAACAAACTGGACGCCGCCGTCAAAACCGCGATAGCCGCCGCATCCCCCGGCTGCGCAGTAGTGCTGAGCCCCGGCTGCGCCTCGTTCGGGATGTTCATCAACGAGTTCGACCGCGGACATAAATGGAAGGCGGAGGTAAGGGAGCAATTCAATTAATAAGGAATAAGTAATAAGTAAAAAGGAATAAGTAACAATTAGCAATTAGCAATGAAGAATTAACAATGAGGAATGGGGGAATAGGCGGGGGGCAGCGTAAAAGCGTTTTTGTGAAACAAAAACCTTTGGAGTGCGGGGTAAGGATATTATGGAAGAGCGAATAAAGATGATGCTGCCTCAGTTGAATGAGATGCAAAAGCGATTATTTTTGGCGGGCGAAGCCCTTTCATACGGGCGAGGGGGAATAGCGGAAGCCATACGAATTACAGGATTTTCCCGTAATACAATTAAGCGTGGAATAAACTCGCCTTGTGAGCGGAGTAAAGTACGA
>JAISCO010000367.1 GCA_031265535.1 Spirochaetaceae bacterium
GTTACCGGGACGGCATTGGCAAAGCGCTCGCGCGGCATCCCGTACCGCTGTTCGGCCTGAATGCCGTTCTTTTTGTCGTTGCCGCCCTGTTCGGAGCGCAGACGCCGCCGATGTCCTGGCTAACCTCTTGCCTGGGGGCGCTTGCCGCTTTTCAGGCCTGCCTGCATTTGGCGCGCCATCATAGCCGGCTGCGCGGTTTTCGGCCATACCGGTACTTTGAGGACAACGCCTTTCGCTTTTATCTTTTCCACCTGCCGGGCGTTTACCTGACATATAGAATGCTTACCGCAGCCGGGCTGTCCTCACCCCTGCCGTTTATACCGCTCTCTTTTGCCTGTAACTTCTGCCTCACAGCGTGCATTGTCGCTGTGTTCAACACCTTGAAAAAACGCCTGGCAGGTAGATTTCCGCTTATCGCCCGGTAAGGGCCGGGTATACTTTTCGGACAATCCTTCCACTCAGGAACGGTACCCGTTACGAGGCGGTGCGTTCGCCGGGCTCGTAAGACGCCCTGCAACAGAGAAACAAATTGACTATGCGCTAAAGCGCATGGTGCGCAAACTCAGGTTCAATGTAACAAGCTCTTGGAAAAACCAGTCTCCCCAAAAACTGAAGTTTTAGAACAGCCTCGCCTATGGAACAGCCTCACCTATTGAAAAAGCAACAGATTTATATCACCATATATTATAGCGTATACTCAAAATGTACTTGGCGGAATAAAATTGAGACTTTATTTAGATAGTTGTACTTTTAATCGTCCATTTTATGATCACTTGAGAGTAGCAAATTCTCCAATTTTGGCGAATTTTCTGCAAATTCGACATTGTATATGGTATATGTATGATTAAATACACGCTATAGTGTATATTTAAAAACTTGCGACTCACAAGTAATATTTAAAGATATGACAAATATCACATTCAAGTATTTTTATATATTTGGAAAAACCAAAAAATGAGAATAAAAAAGATTAGACCTGCGAAAAATGCCTATAAGTCGCCTTTGTTGATTAAGAATTTATTCGAATATTCTACTACCTTAAATCCTGAAAATGAAATAATATACCGAGATGTTTCCAGGTATAATTACCGGGATTTTCAAAAAAGGGTAAAAAAGTATGCCAACATGCTTGAAAATATGGGATTGAAAGGGGGAGAAACCATTGCCGTAATGGATTATGACAGCCATCGGTTTTTAGAAGCCTATTTTGCTATCCCTATGACAGGGAACGTTTTACACATGATTAACTGGAGGCTTTCCTCCGAACAAATTCTTTATACTATCAACCATGCGGAAGACCTGGTTATAATTGCCCATGCAGATTTTCTTCCTGTACTGGAACATTTTGCCGGAAGCATGCCTTCTTTAAAATATTTAATTATTTGTAAAGACTACGATTCTGAAATACATTCTGAAGCTTTACATATTTACGGAGAATACGAAGAATTAATGAATGAGGCTTCTGATGAATATGAATTTGAAGACTTTGACGAAGACGCTGTTGCGACCACTTTCTATTCAACCGGAACCACCGGTGACCCTAAAGGAGTTTTCTTTACCCACAGGCAATTGGTCTTACATACCTATAACCTGGCAGCTACCTTAGGATTTTCAGGTTCCACTGCCTGTAGGATGACATCTAATGACGTTTATTTGCCTTTAACTCCGATGTTTCATGTACACGCCTGGGGATTTCCTTTTTTAGCAACAGCTTACTCCTTAAAACAGGTATATGTGGGAAAATTTACTCCGGATACATTTATTGAATTATTCAAAAAAGAAAAACCGACGTTTTCACATTGTGTGCCTACCATATTACAAATGATTTTGGATAATAACAATTCTGACAATCTGGATTTAAGTAAATGGAAAGTTGTTACTGGCGGGACTCCTATGACTCGAAATTTAGCTAAACGTGCTCTGGAAAAAGGTGTGGATGTCATAGTCGGATACGGAATGTCCGAGACCTGCCCAATTATCGCTTTAACCCATATCGACCCCAAATACAAAAACCTTGATCTGGATCACCATGTTGAAATGAGAATACGAACAGGGGTTCCCCCTCTGTTATCTGATATTAAAATCATCAATGATAACGGTCAAACTGTACAAAAAGATGATGTAGAACAGGGAGAAATCATTGTCAGGGCTCCCTGGCTAACTCAAGGATATTACAAGGAACCCAAACAGGGGCTGGAACTATGGGAAGGGGGGGGGGGGGGATATTTACACACCGGCGATATTGCTACTATAAATCCTGATAATTCCATTAGAATTACCGACAGAATAAAAGATATTATAAAAATTGGCGGGGAATGGATATCATCCGTTCAGCTGGAAAATATCATCAACAGCCATGAATCAGTATCGGAAGTCGCTGTTGTCGGCATTCCCGATGAAAAATGGAGCGAAAGCCCTTTTGCCTTAATCGTCTTAAAACCTAACATGACCCTATCCCAGGAAGAACTTAAAAATTACCTGAAAAAATTTGTTGATTCTGAAATTATCAGTAAATGGGCTATTCCGCAAACCGTTGAGTTCGTTAATGAAATACCGAAAACCAGCGTAGGAAAAATAGACAAGAAATTAATCCGGAATCAATTTTCAGGAAATGTGTAAGTTTCCACTATAGAATAATTTTACAAATTAATAAACAAGTGAGCCAATTTCAAAACTCGGTTAGTTTTGAAATTGGCTTCCGAAAAAGCGGTCTAATCGGACTAAAGTCCGGCCCGCTTTTTCTATTAAATCTAAGGTTGCCGGCCTTGCGGAGCTTGTCTCCCCAAAACTGAAGTTTTGGAACAGCCTCTAATACCAAATTTTTGTAGGCGGCGCAAACAAGTTTGCATTCTTATTTGAGCCGCCGCAGAGGCGCAAACAAGGCAAGCGCGCAAATTTGCGGCGGGGTATAAACCAGACTTTGCGAATCAACCAGTATCCCCTTTTATATAACCGGCAGCGGCTTTTCACTTTTGGCAAAATGCCTCGTTCTTTTAATTCGCCGAGCAGACAAGTCTGGCAGGCGCTTTCCAGCAAGCCCGGTCCCAGGTAAGAATACACCTCAAAAGCGGCATCCAATACCGTTTTAGCTATCCTTTCCTGTTCCGGGGATACCGTTACTTCCTTATACTTATTTGACTTTTTTGACTTTGCGGTAAATCATTCCACACGGTACTTTATAATCATTCCCCGAATCGTGGGTCAAGAATAGACGTCGGGGTTCCGGTTGGCTGGCAGCCGCGTATGCCAAGCACCTTTTTCAGACCCTAAGGTACGAAGCAAAGTTCTCTTTGGGTATGCCGGCGCGGAGCGCATGAAAAACCCGCTGGCGGGTGCGCCCAAATGATAACGTTAAATGTGTTAAACCGCTTCCGCTAGATTTGTTTTAAGATGCGGCGGACCGCTTCAGTCAGCGCGTTAATATCATCGAGTTCCGTATCCCAGCCAATAGAAATCCTGATTGATGTAAGGGCCAGTTCATCGCTAAGCCCCATTGATTTAAGAACAGGGCGTTTTTTTGACGCGCCGGAGCAGGCCGAACCTGTCGAAACCGCAAAGCCTTCATCGTCAAGCGCCCGTACCATTACCTCGCCGGGGATATTCTTAAAAGCGGCCTGCAATATATATGGTGAAAAGTTTATGTCCGGGAATTCCATCGGCATTTCCGCTGCTTCCGGTGGTCTACATTCGGGGATTATCGTACAGCGCCCGGTAGAACGGAGGGATGCAATGAGGGCGTTCATCTTTTTCGCGGCGGCCGCATAGTTTTCTCGTAATAACGGCGTTAGTGTATCCAATATTTCGGCAAGATAAAAAGCGCCGGCCGTATTTTCGGTGCCGGGCCGTATTCCGCGTTCCTGTCCGCCGCCTTTGTACAGAGCCTGCACCGGTTTTCGCGTATATAAAATGCCTATTCCACGCGGCCCGCCTATTTTATGGGCGCTGAATGACGCGGAATCTATGTCTAAATCCCGCAGCGCGACCGGGAGTTTTCCAAGCGCCTGCGTCATATCGCTGTGTATATGCAGTTTTTTGACGCTTTTTTGACGCGCTGTTTTTACCAGCTTGTGTAAGTTGGTAACTGCGCCTGTTTCGTTGTTTACATACATCAGCGCGAGCACTGTTGTATTTGTATGCTTAAACAAGGCTCTTTCCAGTGCTTCCTGACTAACGCCGCCGTGCCGCTCAATGTCCATGTAGTACGCAGGTGTGCCTATGCGCTCAAGGGCGGCGCAATTTTGTATTATCGAGGGGTGTTCCGCCGCCGATGTCAGCACGGCCTGCTCTATGCCTTCCGCGCGGCGGTATAGTGTGGAAAAAAGGATTATCGCGTTTGATTCTGTGGCGCCCGATGTAAAATATATTTCGTCCGCGGCGGCGCCTAGCGCCGCCGCGCAGCGGTTCCGCGCTTGTTCAAGCGCGGAACGCGCGGCGCGTCCTTCCGCATACATTGACGAAGGATTGCCGAAAAACATCGCGTTATCGAATGTTTTTTGTATTCCACGATTGGGCGGCGCTGTCGCGGCCCAGTCAAAATAAAAACGTTTTTGGTTCAAATTACTCATTCGCAGTGTGGTCTAATACAATATCTCACCAAATGACTCGCCATTTGGCGGCCTTTTGCGGCGGGGAGGTTCATTCCGGCTCATACTCCGTCCGGCAGTTTTGCTATCATGATTTCACGATAGTTTATTTTTTCCCCGTCAACAATGAAACTCCCGTCTCCTATTGCGTGAAAAAGACGCTTTTCCTTGTGCCTATCGTCAATCCACGCGCTTACGGCATCCATAATAAAGATGCCGTGTTTTTCAATATAATCCACGATTTTACATTCTATGTTGGCATAACATTCTTTTATCAGCGGCGCGCCGACAAATTTTGCTTTAAGCGGGGTAAGTTTAAACTTTTCAAATTTGTTTACTTCGGCCCCCGAACAGGCGCCAATGGAAACAACGGTTTCGGCCATATCAACGGTAGGTATAGCGATTACACATTCTTTATTTTCTAAAAGCGCCTTGCATGAATAATTCCAGGGGCCTGTCATAAACGCGAAGCGGGGAGTAAAATCGAGAACCATAGTCCATGAAAGTGTCATAATGTTAAAATCGTCTCCACAAGCGGTACTCACCAAAATGACCGGGCCAGGCTCAAGAAAAGTAAATGTTTTGTTCAGGGGAAAGGCTTTCATAAAAACTCCTTGATAACATAAATGTAAGATTCATTTTATCCAATGATGTTAGTACGTTCCAGAGGCTTCAGGCGAGACCTCGCAATTCCGAATTCAAAACGAAAATCAGCGCAACACTGATGGCCCCCGCAAAGAGGTAAAAAGGAAAAGGTAAAAAGGAACAATGAATAATTAGCAATTAGCAGTTGAGCCGGTTTCAAATAAAAAGGGGAAGCGCATCAATCCCAAACCGTTAAAATTTTGAGATAATATGATGAACTTTTTCGACACTGCTCCCCCCCGCTCCATAGTC
>JAISCO010000150.1 GCA_031265535.1 Spirochaetaceae bacterium
TAGTATCATGAAGATAGCGCTCATTCTGGGGAGTTCGAGCGATATGCCGGTTGCGGAAAAGGCATTTGAAATATTTGCGCATTTTGGTGTCGAATACGAAATCCGCATATTGAGCGCCCACCGTACACCTGACGCGGCGGCGGAGTTTAGCCGGAATGCCCGTAAACAAGGTTTTGGCGTGATTATAGCGATTGCCGGAATGGCGGCGCATCTGGCGGGCGCGATTGCCGCGCATACTACACTGCCGGTGATTGGCGTGCCTTGCAAGGGCGGCGCCCTGGACGGGCTTGACGCGCTTCTTTCCACCGTACAAATGCCTTCGGGCGTGCCGGTCGCAACCGTTGCTTTGAACGGGGGCTTAAACGCCGCGCTGCTTGCCGTTGAGATACTTGCGCTTACAGACGACCGGCTCGCGGACGGGCTTGCGGCATATAAACAACGTCTTGCGGATGACACCGCGCAAAAAGACGCACAATTACAAGGGAAATTAAATGAGCGGTAAATACAATAAACTGGAACAGATTTATGAGGGTAAGGCAAAAAAAGTTTTTAGGACGAATATAAACGGAATTTATATCGTAGAATACAAAGACGCCATTACCGCCGGTAATGGCGCCAAGGCGGGCGTGATAACGGGTAAAGGCATTGTCAACAACCGTATAACAAACCGTTTAATGCGCCTGCTGGAAGAACAGGGAGTCCCAACTCATTTTATCGAGGAGTTGAGCGATACAGAAACGGCTGTGCGTCAACTTGAAATTGTGCCGCTGGAAGTAATAGTCCGTAACATTGCGGCAGGCAGTCTTGCGGCGCGGTTGGGATTGGCGGAAGGAACAAAACTTCGTTCCACTGTTCTGGAGTATTGCTACAAAAATGACGCACTGGGCGACCCAATGGTGAACGAATATCATATCGCCGCCATGGGCTGGGCTAGCGAAATTGAGTTAAAAACAATTGCGGACTATTCATTTAAGATAAATAAAATCCTTGGCAAACATCTTCAAAGCGCGGGAATAGAGTTAATTGATTTTAAGCTGGAGTTTGGACGAATGAATGACGGCGCAATAATACTCGCGGACGAGATTTCGCCCGATACTTGCCGTTTTTGGGATACAAAAACCGGTGAAAAATTAGATAAAGACCGTTTTCGCCGTGATTTAGGCGGCGTTGAGGATGCCTACCGTGAAGTTATGAACCGCCTTTTGGGCCAAGATTAGGCCGGTACAGCGCGATGATACATGAGGAATGCGGCCTTTTTGGTATTTATGCCAACGGAAATGATTCCGTAAGCAAAAATTTAGCGTACCTTTGTTACTCCGGGCTTTATGCCGTACAGCATCGCGGACAGGAAAGCGCCGGTATTGCACTAAACAGCAACGGCGCCATTACAAGCAGGCGCGACCTTGGCCTCATAGCAGAGGTATTTAAGCCAAAAGACCTAAAACGGCTTGGCAATCACGGCACGGGTGAAATCGCTGTCGCGCACGTCCGTTACGCTACAACAGGTAATAAACGCCGTTACAATGCCCAACCCCTAGTTGTTAAGCATATCAAAGGTTCCCTCGCGCTCGGACACAACGGCAATCTTACAAACGCCGCCGCCTTGCGTAAAGAGCTTGAATTACAGGGCGGCATATTTTATTCATCAAGTGATACTGAGGTTATTGTCCATACAATAATAAATGCGCGTCTTTCAACAAATAGTATTGAAAACGCGGTTGAGGCGGCGTATTCAAAGTTAAAAGGGGCATTCTCGCTCTTGCTGATGAGCAGGCGAAAACTCATAGCCTGCCGCGACCCGAATGGTTTTCGTCCGCTCTGCATAGGCAGACTGGGCAAAAGCTTTGTGTTCGCCAGCGAAAGCTGCGCGCTTGGCGCCGTGGGAGCGGAATTTGTCCGCGATGTAGCGCCGGGTGAAATTGTCGTGATAAATGATGAAGGTATGCGCAGCATCACAACGCACTGCAACGCAAAATCTTCGTTCTGTGTTTTTGAATATGTATACTTTGCCCGTCCCGATTCGGTGATAGACGGCGTTTCTGTTCATGAAGCCCGCTTACGTTCCGGGGAAATCCTTGCGAAAGAACATCCGGTCGACGCCGATATTGTAATTGGCGTTCCGGATTCCGGACTTGACGCGGCGCTCGGTTATTCACGCGCCAGCGGTATTCCTTACGACATAGGTTTGATAAAAAGTAAATATGTAGGACGTACATTTATTAATCCCAATCAGCGGCTTCGTGAAATTGGCGTCCGCATTAAACTGAACCCTATAAAACCGGTGATAAGCGGAAAGCGGGTGGTTATAGTTGATGATTCCATAGTGCGCGGCACGACAAGCCGCTGGATAATTAAACTTTTGCGCGATGCCGGCGCAAAGGAAGTGCACATTAGGTTGTCGTGTCCGCCGTTCAAATACCCTTGTTACTTTGGTACGGATATAGATACGCACGAAAACTTAATTGCCCATCATCACGAACTTTATGAAATTCGCGAGATGATAGACGCTGATACGCTTGGCTATCTTTCGATAGCGGCGCTTTCAGAAGTGGCTGCCGGATCTACTTCCGGCCTTTGCCACGCCTGTTTTTCCGGCGAGTATCCTGTGGACATATCCGGGGTTCAATTAAAATCCGAATTTGAACATGATATAGATACCGATTAAATGAAAATTAACCTGATTTTAAAGCAAATGCAACTCTATTAAACAGGAGCAAAGATGAAAAAATATTTGATGATAATTTCAATATTCACGCCGGCATTGATAATGTTTACGGCTTGTTTAGGTTTGAAAACAGAAATTGATATTAAGCGAAACGGCAGCGGCACAATAAATATGGAATACCGCGTATCGAACGATATTCTTGCGCTGGGAACGCTGAGCGGTAATGAAAATTCACCGCCTATACCAATTGGTAAAGAGGATTTTGAACGTACATTTGACCGCATACCGGGGATAAAAATGACATCTTACTCGGAAAAAACAGACGGCGATAACCGGCTTTTTTTAATAAAATCGGAATTTGACAATCTTGAAGCGCTTGCCGGTTTTCTTGACTCGCAGAATGGGCAGATTTCTGTTGAACGGAAAGGCGGAAAAACGATTCTTTCGATAGCTTTTGAAATAGATGACGAGGGTATTGATCCGGATTTTATTCCAATTTTACCTATAATTTTTGAGGATTATTACATGGATTTTAAGATTACGCTTCCAAATAACTGTGAAGTATCATACTTGGATGCTAACGGCAGCGCGCTGTCCGCGCTGCCGTACGGCGAAACTATCGCCGCCGAAAAAAGCGTTGAGTTTTATTCTTCCATGGGAGAATTATTCACCGAAGGCAAAAGCTCGACAATGGTAATAAGCTGGTAAACAGCAATTTTACTTTTAGCGCTATATAGTGCTTCTATTTGCAAAAACCACTATCCACAAAAGTGCCTAGTGATTAGCAGGGAAACTGACCACTGACTGTTCCTTTTTACCTTTTACTTGAGGCTGTTTCAAAACCCTCCGAAAGGATAGAAAAGGCGAGGGAAACCTGATAAAATTGTAGTTAACAAAACCATCAACCAGGAGACCATCGCCATGAAAACTATAAGCGAAATCATAGGAGGAGCGCAAGCACTCCTTAACATTTCATTCAACCTTAACGAATGTTTTGAAGAATACCTATCGAATGAATACAAAACCTTTCTGCATATGCTGCGGGTCATAGAAGAACAATTGCCCCCCCTTGTACGGCCCTATGCGGGAACCGGACGAATACCCTATCAGTACAACCCATTCATAAGAGCTTTTCTTGACATAAGGATATTTCGGGATAACAAAGACCAGCCAGTTAATCCAGCGGCTTATGGTGGAACCAAATCCGCGGTTATTGTGCGGATTCGATCAGGTACCCGGCAAAGCGGCCTTTTCCCGTGTATTTACGTTTCTATCCGAACAAGAATTATTTGAACGAACCCTGGACGGGATAGTAGGCATGGCGCATAAAGACCTGGTGGTATCATGTAAACCGGGACTCAACGGCGATACCGGCGAGGGAAAAGGTTGTTAAAAAACCGGAGAAAAAGGCGCCAAAACAGGGTGAAAAGCAGGGAAGACCGGCAAAAAACAGTCTAAAAGTCCCCAAAGAACCAAAAGGCAAAAGAAACGCAGGCAAAGCAGGACGCGAAAACATCGCTTGAGGGAATCGACAAGGAATGCGCGTGGGGATGCAAGAAAAACAGTGAGGGGAACGTATCGTTTTGGAAAGGGTACAAATTACATCTTGATGTCAGTGATACAGGATTTCCACTGACTGCCGTTGTAACCGGAGCCAACGTGCATGACAGCCAGTTGGCAATTCCTATGGAACAATTGACGGAAACGAAAGTACCGTCTTGTTACAGCCTCATGGACAGCGCGTATGATTCAAAAGTTATTGATGAGTTTATCAGG
>JAISCO010000243.1 GCA_031265535.1 Spirochaetaceae bacterium
ATTTTGCTTTAGCGCATGGAAATTTTATCATATTTTTTTCTTTTTGACTATTGGGCGCAAAAAACGCGCCCCCTTAAGGGGCGTGAAGGTGAAAAAAGCAACGCACGCCCGGCGCTCAGTAAATGCCACAGTACCGGGAAACTGCGCGAAGGCTTTAGCCTGAGCAGTGCGCCGCGGGGGATTGTTTCAAAACCCGGTTAGTTTTTTATCAGCTTCAAAACACCGTAGCCGGAAGTATCCTGGAACGAATTCCCCGTGGTATCGTTCCATACCGCTACACTCTGGCGGATCCCCTGGGCGGAGGCCCCGTTGATCTGTACGTCAAAACCGATAAAGCTATCCGCCGCGGGAACAATGGTCTTAAACGGTATGGTCATGGTAACGGTATAGGATTTTTCGCGCACGGCGGCGGCTGAAACAAAACCCGTCCCCGCGGAAGGGGGATTAAAACTGGTCTCATTGTCAAAATTGACCCGGTACTGTCCATCGTCCTTCCGGAAAAAAGATGTTTTTTGGTTGTCCTCATCAATAAAAACCTCCACCGAGTCCTGCTCATACGTATTGGGGCTGGCCTTGTTGAGTTCCGCATTATGAACCTGAACCAGGACATACAGGTTTTTTTCATCCCAGAGGGCTTTTACCGTTCCCGACGCGCCCTGCCATGCCATAAGGTACTGATCCACCGGCAGGGCGGGAACATTATTCCACAGGGGATCGGGATTAGGGCCTATTACCGGCGTACCGTAAGACGCTTCCCCCTGCTTTGCTTCCCGGATTAACTTGATACTGTTTTCGGCAATAAAGGAAACCGGGTTCAGCACCGCGTAAAAGGCCGGTTTTGCCTTGAGTTCCCGGTCGAAAAGACAGGGGCTTGCCGCGGAACGCCAGCTTGACCCGTCATCGAGCCCCCAAATGCTTACCCGGCCGATATGAGCCGCATATTCCCGGAAGAGGCTAAACAAACCGGCGTATACCGCCCCCTGTTCCACAAGCTGTCGGTCAGTCTGTCTTGAATCGGAACCGGCCTGTATATCAAGCTCCGTGATACTCAGTTCCACCCCCAGGGAAATAAACCGTTCCATTGACAGCCGGACATTGTCCGTATTGGTATTCAAGCGGTAATGGCCCTGCATACCCACTCCGTCAATCAGGGGCCTGCCGCCGGTATCCGGGTTTTTTTCGTTCAATTCCCTGACCATATTGTAGACCGCCAGGGCCTTATTCTGATTATCAAGGTTGTAATCGTTGTAATACAGTTTTGCCCCCGGATCCGCTTCCCTGGCCGTCTTGAACACAAATTCCACATAATCCGGCCCTATGGCCTTGTACCAGGGGCTTTGCCGGAGGGAGGCCCGCCAATCCGCGGGCTCAGGGGGATTGTCGATAATCGCCTCGTTCAGCACGTCCCAGCTTATGACCCGTCCCTTAAAATGGGCGGCCACGGTTTTTACATGGGCGCTGAGGTTTTCCATGGCTTCGCTCCGGGAAATCCCCTCGTGATTCATCCAGTCCGGGGACTGCTGATGCCAGGCCAGGGTATGGCCGTGCACTTTAAGGCCCTGCGCCAGCACCGCGTCTACCATCCGGTCCGCCTGCTCAAAGGTAAAAATTCCCTTTTCACGCTGAAGGGACGAGGGTTTCATGGCGTTTTCCGCCGTGATAACATTGAAGTGCCGGCTTAAAATATCAAAACGCGGGGTTCCGGTTTCACCGGGCGACATCACATTGCCAATCAAAAACTGATTTATATACGATTCTTTTAAGGGCGGCGTGTTGTCCGCGCGGCCATTCATGGCATTGCCGATACTGTCGTACCGTATACCGGCTTCCGGGGAAACGCCTTTTTTCTTTGCCAG
The DNA here is from genome assembly GCA_031265535.1 of Spirochaetaceae bacterium. Taxonomy (GTDB): domain Bacteria; phylum Spirochaetota; class Spirochaetia; order Treponematales; family Breznakiellaceae; genus JAIRMY01. The sequence goes on from JAISCO010000243.1 coordinate 1,857, forward strand.
TTCGCCGACAGAAACGATTTCATATCCCCGCAGGCGGAGTTCGTGGACAATCACCGGAACAGCCCGGATGGTCCGTTCCGTGTCTCCTGAATGACGCTCATGAAGAAGGATAATACCCCCGTCTTTGGCGGCCCCCAGTATGTTGCTGATAATTTCTTCAGTGCTGATATCCGCTTCCCAGTCGCGGCCGGAAACACCGGCGCCGATTAAGGACATGCCCATATCTTTTACCACCCCGGTAAGGGTATCGCTGTAATCCAGATTCGGCGCGCGGAAATATACAGGTTCTTTTCCGGTGGTTTCTTTAATAATGGCCGATGTGGCCCTGAGGCTTTCCCGGATTGCCGCCTCACCGGCCTTGCCGTTTTTTCCCAGGCCCTCAAATCCGTAGGAATGGTTGCCTATTTCGTGCCCTTCGGTAAAGATCAGCCTGGTTTTTTCCGGGTTATTTTCGACAAGCTGTCCAACCAAAAAGAATGTGGCCTTGACATTGTTTTCCCGCAAAACCGCCAATAATTGCTCTGTTTTCTCCGACGGGCCGTCGTCAAAACTAATGGCAATTGTCATCTCCGGGACCGGATATTGGTGTCTACCCTGCCCTTCCCTGCTGGCGCAGCCGCCGCCTAGTACAAGCGCCATAATCAGTATCCTCCCTATATTTTTCATCCCAAACCGTCCTTTGCGGGAAAAATAAGAAAACCGAGGTTGTTCCAAAACCCGGCCACAGGCGCCGAAGTTTTCGGCAAAACCCGCCGGAAAACATGGTATCACAGGACCGGTTTCAAAATCAACATATCGCGCGGTAGATCTCGGACCTCCGGTCGCATTATACAATAGAGTTGTTCAGAAACTTCAGTTTCTGAACAACAACCGCTAAAAAACAGCAAAATGCTCCGCATTTTGCATAGACTTGTGAGACAACCAACCGGGTTGTCGAACAAGTCCAATATACCTTTTGGCCTTCGGCTTTATAGCTTAATAGATACACCGGCGTAAACATTTACCATGGAAAAATCCCAGCCTAATCCTGTTGTCCGGCCATACATTAATAATCCGGTTATGCCAATATTGTCAGTAAAATAGTATCCGCCGTCAATTTTACCGGCAATTATCATATCCACCGCCGTAGGCGAACCAAGCAGCGACACGCCAACATTCCATTTGTCTTTCATATAATGATAACCGGGTCCAAATAATACTATATTTTGTGAAAAATCTCCCCTGAAACTAAAGCCAATTACATCAGTTAAGCAAAGGGTAAATCCTGCCACGCTGATAAGGTTTAAATCAAATACCATAGACACCAATGTTTTTGTTTCCACTGTTGTGTCAAAAGACGCCCCAAGCCCAAACGTTCCTATGATAGATCCTTTTTTTTCGCCTTCGGCAAAAGCGAAAGAAGAAATTAACGCCAATACACAAGAAATGATAAGCGCCTTTTTCATTTTACCTCCCCTGTAATTCACCCAACAATTTTGAACCGATCATTGCCGCGGTTATATCCAGGCTGTCGGACATATTTGATAAAACCACAACCGCTATGCGCCTTGTTTTATCAAACCCAAGATAACTGTTGTAATTGCCGGTTCCCCCGCCGTGCCAGACTATATTATTTACGGAATCAATCATCCAGCCCGCGCCAACCGCGTCCGTGCGGGTCAATTCATCATAACCCGAAGGTGTGGCGTTTACCCGGGCCAAAGCGCCGTGAGAAAGTATTAAATACGGTGGCGTTTCATCAATTTGCATTTTAGCGTAGCGCATCATATCGGTTATCGTGGATGTAATTGCCCCTGTCGCTATATAGGGATTGCCCGTGTCCCATTGCCAGTAATTTGCCAAATCGCCGCTTCCATCGGATATTTTGGTGGAATTAAGTCCCAACTCATTTTTTATGTAACCATTCATCAACGGCGTATAATCCTCGTTATATATACTTTCAAGAATTAAACCAACAACTGCCATGCCAAAATTGGAGTATACAAACGGATAATCCCTGTTTTCCGGATTTATTGTTCCAATGCGATTAAGCAGCATTTTACCGGTTGTACCATAAACAGGATTTCTTCCAGGAAGATTAGCCGTTCCATAATCTTCATAATAAAAGTTCTTATAACCTGAAGTATGAGTTATGAGTCTTTTTATTGAAGGATAATAGTCTTTCGCGGGAACATTGAGAAACCGGCTGATTGAATCGTCAAAACTCACTTTATTTTCACTCACAGCCTTGGAGAGTAATGATGTGGTAAATGTTTTTGTAATAGAGCCAATTTCATAAATATGTTCTTCATGGGATAATTCTCTGCCGTTTTCTCCGTAAACTTTATACGACATTTGTCCGCTTTGAACAATTCCAACGGTAATGGCCGCTTTTTTTACTCTTTTTGTATTATATTCAATCATTTCCATGCCGGACATTTTCACAATGTCTTCAAACGGCATAGTACATGTACTTAAAGAGAAAAGAAAAACCAGCAATATCCACAAGGAATTTTTCATTTGACCGCTTTTCCAAGAGGTTGTTTCAAAACCAACCGGGTTTTGGAACAACCTCACATACTTTATATTATTCAATATCTCTTTGTCAATATCTTTTTTCCGGAAATTTTGCGGGTATTGAACATAATGTTCCGGCTGCATGCGACGTTTTGGCGGCCCGGACAAGGGCTTTGCGCAGCAAAGACCAGGGCCGGTAAAATGTGCCGGAGCAACGACGTGGAATGGAGCGTGGCGGAATGATCGAGCCGTTGCGGAGGCTGAGCCGCCTGCTGGCGGCGAAGCGTAAACAGTCCTGTTATGTGCAATTGTGCCTTAAAATGGTTGACAAAATGATAAAATATAATACAATAAGAAATTGTAGAGATAAAGGCAGGTGAAAAGCCATTTGAAATTGGAAGGGATTTATCTAGTATCTAATATTTAAAGACATAAAATAGAGACATAACTTATAAATTGTTGTAAAATGGAAATAATGTCTGAAGGAAGAAAATGCATTGTTAGTTTTTGAGAATAATAATTAAATATTTTTTTATAAAAATATAGGATCTAAAATAGATGGAAAAATAAAAACGATGGAAGTATTTAGTGAATGAGTAATACAAATAGATAAAAAAGTTGTGAGAATGATAGACGAATCTATTAATATTCGGGAGGATGGAAGGTTAAAAATAACCTTTCTACATGATTATGAGTCCAGATAAAGTTTGTGAGAATTATTCCGAGAAAAATGTTTTGTTAAATATTTGGAAAGATAAAGATATAATTTTTATTGAAGGTGATACTACTTCTTTAGAATTTTTATCAAAGTTGATACTAGCTCAGGCAAAGACAGATACAAATGACAGTATTTCAATATCCCCCAAAGGAGCTGGAAAAATGTTTTTTAGCAAAAAATCTCAATTTGGTTTATACATACACAATACCAAAGCAGAAAAATAAAAGGATTTGGAATAAAAAAAGGCACAACTGCACATAACAGGACTGTTTACGCTTCGCCGCCAGTAGGCGGCTCGGGGTTCCGTTCCGCTAGGTCGGCTACGCCTCCCACGCTCCACTTCACCCACATTTTGGCAGGGCTGCAAACCTGCGGTTTGCTTATCCGCCCTACCAAAAC
>JAISCO010000301.1 GCA_031265535.1 Spirochaetaceae bacterium
ATGGTGCTTGGCATTAACTTTCTTTCACGAATAAAGCCGAAAGCCAAAGGAACCGGTAAATACTACTCTTCGTTTGAAGAAATTCTGATGGCGGTGGACGCTAAATCCCTTGAATGGGGAGCCTTGATACACGCAAAGCCGAGTAAGGATATTATTTGGGAAAAAACCGGCGTTGAGGTAGATCCCGACAAAAACGGTTATATAGAGACGAGCGCCGGCAGGCTTGCGCTTAATGAGGAACTTCCCGACGATATTCCGTTTATCAATTATGAATTGAAAGATAAGGAACTGAGGGCGCTGATTGAATATGTCTTTGCCGAAAAAGGTTCGTGGACAACCGTGAATATGCTGGACGCGATAAAAAATACCGGCTACAAATACGCTACAATTTTTGGGGCGACAATAGGCGTTGACGATGTTGTTGTGCCGAAAGAAAAAGTCGAAATGATAGAAAAGGCTAATAAAGAAGTTGATTCTATTCAAAAACAGTGGCGGCAGGGTCATATTACGGCGGAAGAGCGCTATAACCGTGTTGTTGAGGTGTGGTCAAAGACCAACGAAGACCTTACCAACATCATGATGAAGACGCTGGAAGCCGACCGTGACGGGTTCAATTCGGTATACATGATGGCTAACTCCGGCGCGCGCGGCAGCCGCAACCAGATACGCCAGCTTGCCGGTATGCGCGGTCTTATGGCAAAACCCTCCGGCGACATCATTGAACTGCCGATACGGTCAAACTTTAAGGAAGGGCTTTCGGTTATTGAATTTTTTATCTCGACAAACGGCGCGAGGAAGGGTTTGGCGGATACGGCGCTTAAAACGGCGGAAGCAGGTTATCTGACCCGCCGTCTTGTTGACATAGCGCAGGATATGGTTGTAAACGAGGATGACTGCGGCACGATAAACGGCGTTTCCTACTCGGCAATAAAGGACGGCGAGGAAATAGTTGAGCGTCTCAGTGAGCGCATTGTAGGGCGCTACACACTGGAACGTGTAAAACATCCGATAACGGGCGAAATCATCATTGATGTAAATGAAGAGATAACAGAAACCATCGCCGAAAAGATAGAAAACGCCGGTGTTGAATCGGTTTATATACGCACGGTACTGACTTGCGAGGCGGAACACGGGGTTTGCCGCAGATGTTACGGGCGCAACCTTGCCACGAACCGCACGGTTGATATTGGCGAGGCGGTGGGCACTATCGCGGCGCAGTCAATCGGGCAGCCGGGTACTCAGCTTACGATGCGAACTTTCCATATCGGAGGGGCGGCGACAAAGATTAGCGAAGATAACCGCACCTTCCTCAAATACCCGGTGTACATCCGTGATATTACCGGGGCTCACGTGGAACTTGAAAACGGCCGCCGGCTGTTTACCCGTAAAGGCAGCGTTACTGTAAATAGAATCATCAAAGAGTACGCGGTTGACAAAGATGATGAAATTCTTGTTGAGGACGGCAAAAAGGTAATACGCGATGAGATTATAATTAAAAGCGGAACCAAGAACATAAAATCACCCGAAATCGCGTATGCCATGATATTGGGCGGCAAACTCTATCTTATAGGGACTGAACAGCGTATTGAAATCCGCAACGGCTCCGACCTTGCCGTTAAACAGGGCGAGGTTGTTCCCGCCGAAAAAACGCTGGCGGTCTTTGACCCGTTTTCCGACCCCATCATCGCGGAGGCCTCCGGAACCATAAAACTTTTGGATATAATACTTGGCTCCACTTTGAAAGAAGAGGTAGACGAGGAGACGGGAAACATCGAAAAGCGGATAACGGAATTTCAACTTGAAAGCAAGCAGCCGCGTATCTTAATTGTTGATGATGACGGCAACGAACAGGCATCCTACTTCTTGCCGGGCGGCGCGTACCTGCTTGTTGATGACGGCGATAAAATTTCCGCCGGTAAGACTATAGCCAAGACCCTAAAAGAATCGGCCAAGGCTATGGATATTACGTCCGGACTTCCCCGTGTAAGCGAGCTGTTTGAGGCGCGCAAGCCCAAAAGTCCCGCTGTTTTGGCGCAGGCTGCCGGTAAGGTTCTGTTTAAGGGCATCATCAAGAGCAAGCGCATTGTAATAATAAGCGATGAATTCGGCAAAGAGTACAAACATCTTGTCCCGATGACAAAGCGCCTGCTGGTACGGGACGGCGACACGGTGGAAGCGGGCGAACCGTTGTGCGTAGGCGCGTACAATCCGCACGAAGTTTTGCACATACTTGGAGAAAGTCATCTTCAGCGTTACCTGATGGACGAAATCCAGCAGGTGTACCGGCTGCAAGGCGTATCGATAAACGATAAGCATATCGGCGTTATAATTCGCCAGATGATGCGCAAGGTTGAAATTGTGGCTGTAGGCGACACCCGCTTTATATTTGGAAAAATGGTTGACAAGTACCGTTTTCACGAGGAAAATACCCGTGTGGCCGCGGAAGGCGGGCAGCCTGCCGTGGCTCGTCCGGTTTTTCAGGGGATAACGAAGGCAAGTCTGAATATCGATTCATTTCTGTCGGCGGCTTCATTCCAGGAGACTACACGTGTACTTACCAACGCCGCAATCGCTTGTTCTTCCGACTATTTGCGCGGTTTGAAAGAAAACATCATCATAGGCCACCCGATACCCGCCGGTACAGGCATGAAAAATTACCGCGATCCTAAACTTTTTGACGATGAAGAACAGGATTTGGACGCTTACATGAATGAAATCTTAAAGCGCCGTGAACTGGAGGCTCAAACGGATGATAATGTGCTGCTTGCGCCCGGAAATGTTGTAAAAGAAGAAGTTGAATAAGTTACTCCCGCCGCAAAGTCGCTTTGCGGCGGGGGCGTACCGTCAACAAGTTAAGCCGCTTGCCGGCATAGAAAATGGGCTAAACTTGACCCACAACTCGGGGCATGATTACACTGTACCGTAAAGGAAGATTTACCACGAAGTCAAATAAGTAAAAAAAGTAAAAGAAGGAAGGAAAAAAGGGGAGAAGCGCCAAATTTCCCGGAAAGAATGGATAAAACGACTCAAGTTTTGAGCAGTTTGAATGAAAACTTCTTCGACTTTGCGGTTAAACAATTCTGTGGGTCAAGAATAGGCTCCAGCCCGGCTTCCCCGGTCTTCCGCTTCCCCCTCTGCGGGGGCAATCTGCAAAGCGGATTGGATGGCGGCAACAGCGAATGAGGCGGGTCGTAAGACCGAAACAGGACAGCAATTCCGATTTCAAAAACGGTAAGTCTATATTATATAACGATTTATCGAAAAATATGGCAAAAATGCCGATTTCGTAAGTCTATATTATATAACAATTTAGATTTCTAAATCGGA
>JAISCO010000365.1 GCA_031265535.1 Spirochaetaceae bacterium
ATTGTAACGCGAAGCAATTTTGGCTGCGGATCATCGCGTGAACACGCGCCTTGGGCATTGGAGATGAACGGCATCAATATAGTGATAGCTGAAAATTTTGCCCGCATATTCAGACAGAACATGTACAACTGCGGTATGCTTGCGGTGGAATTGGACGGCGGCATAATTGACAGCTTATTCAAAGAATTTTCGCACGGCGGCGCGCGGCTTACAGCCGATATAAAAAAATCTCTGTTGATATTTTCCGGCTTTTCCGGCAATGGAAAAGAAAAAACTGTTCCATTCACACTGGACGGATTCGAGCGCGCCCTTATCGAGTCCGGCGGCTGGCTTGAGTATGCCGAAAAGCATTACTAGCAGCCTGATTAGACTAAAAAGGAGAAAAAGTATCACTTTATATCCATGTTACGCAATTTATTCGACTTCACGGTTATTTATATTTCTTTGTGTTTAGTGTAATCAACCTACTAGCGCGGAGCGTATGTAAACCCGCTGGTCGGTTCCTTTTTACCTGTTACTTTTTCCCTTTTCCTTTATCTATTCCTTTTTACCATAAATTTTCTAAAAGTAAAATTGCTGCAATAGGCTCTAAGTTTTTTGATACTTTATGATCAATGCGCTGCACTATTTAACTCATTTTGAAACTTTAAATTGCTGTTCGGTAACATTTTAAAATGAGGCATTTCGTTCTGTGGTAGACATATCAATACGTTTAAGACGCACCGCTTCAAGCTCGCGGCAAAGTCCGTCGCTGTCGCCGCTGCGGATAAAGCCGGTTATTTTTTTCAATGCCAATTCAAAGGCGTCAATATGGGCCAAAAGTTCATTACGGTTGGCAAGGAAAAGCTCCGTCCACAAAGGCGCGTTTATCATGGCGATACGGGTTAAGTCTTCAAAACTGCCGCCGCCAAACGCGGTTATTTCCGCATCCTCGGCGCTCTCCACTAAGGCGGAAGCGATCACATGGCAAAGCTGGCTGGTAAACGCAATTTTGTGATCATGCAGCGCGTAATTTGTCTCGGTAATGCGCGAAAAGCCCAAGATACCGGCTAAACGTTTAAAAAAGGCAACATTTTCCGGCTTATTGGATGGATGAAGCGTTAAAATATAGTTGCGCCCTTCAAAAATATATTCTGATGAATGATAAAACCCTTCTTTTTCACTGCCGGCCATGGGATGGCCGCAAATAAAATCTATATCCTCGCGCAGAATATCAGGCAAAGACAGCATAATGGATGTTTTTACGCCGGAAATATCGCTGACTATGGCGCCGCTTTTGAAATCACTATGGTGTTTTTTTAAGAATTCGATGGTTTTCGCCGGATACAGGCAAACAAATACAAGATCACAGCGTTTTAGCATTGCGGCGGCTGCGGCGGGCGTAAAGGTCTCATCAACAACGCCGCGTTCCACAGCGGTGGCAAGCGCCGCCACGTTAGAATCGAGCGCCAGGATTTTACCTTTTGCGTCAGCCGAATTGAGTATTTTTGCCCGTACCGCCTTTGCCAGTGAGCCGCCCATCAGTCCTAACCCGGCAAAACCGTATGTTAAATTTGAAAAATCGTTCATATACCCATACCAATATCCGGTAACTGTTGCGGCAGCTGCTGTTGCATAGGCAGAATCGCCAGCTCTGTTTCTTTGTCAAAATAGCGCGCTTTTTCCATATTCGGGATAAAATTTACAGCTTCGCCAATCTTAAAAGTATAAGACGGATCCGTCCGCGCTACTATGCTTTGTGTTTTTGTATTTAACCAGAGTGTCGTGTCGGCGCCTAAGGGTTCTACAACGCTTATTGTCAGCGGAATAATATCCGGTGCGCCGGCATCCGCGCTAAAGCTCAAATCTTCCGGCCTTATGCCTAAGTACACATCTTTATTCACATATTTTTTAAGGTATTCGGTATGTTCTGTGCTGACTTTTAGCTTAAAATTCCCCGCGCCAAGGGTAAGCGCACCGTTCTCTTCAAGTACGGTAACGGTTAAGAAATTCATTGGCGGCGATCCTATAAACCCCGCTACAAATTTATTCCCCGGATAGTTGTACAGATGAAGCGGCGAACCTGTTTGTTGTATCTTGCCGTCTTTGTATACAACTATTTTGTCCGCCATTGTCATTGCCTCAACCTGATCGTGTGTAACGTATATCATCGTGGCGTCAAGCCGGTGATGCAGGCTGGAAATTTCGGCGCGCATCTGAATACGCAGTTTTGCGTCAAGGTTGGAAAGCGGTTCATCGAACAGAAAGACTTTAGGCTTGCGGACTATGGCCCTGCCTACCGCGACACGCTGTCTTTGCCCGCCGGAAAGTGCTTTGGGTTTGCGTTCAAGAAATTTTTCTATGTCAAGGATATGCGCGGCCTCGTGTACACGCCTGTCAATCTCGTCTTTGTTGACTTTTTTTATGCGAAGGCCAAAAGACATGTTTTCATACACCGTCATGTGCGGATATAACGCATAATTTTGAAATACCATCGCTATGTTTCTATCTTTAGGTGGTACATCATTCATCAATTCGCTGTCTATTAGCAATTCGCCTTCAGTAATGTCTTCCAGCCCGGCAATCATACGCAGGGTCGTAGATTTTCCGCAGCCGGAAGGCCCCACAAGAACAACAAATTCTTTGTCTTCAACTACTATATTTGCGTTATCAACGGCACGAACAGCGCCGTCATACACTTTACCTACACCCCTCAATTCAACTTTTGCCATATACTCTCCTGAAAGGCCCAACTCATAATACCCCCCCCTTTACCCACAAGTCAACCATTTGCCATGGAGGCACATGCGCTCCGCGCTAGCAGCCCGGAAGCAACTTTTACTCGGTGCTGTCAGTCCGAAAAGGGCGCTTTGCATACGCGGCTGCCTGCATTGCTTACCTTTTACCTTTTACCTTTTCCTTTTTACATCCCCACTCCTCATTCCTCACTGTTAATTGCTAATTGTTAATTGCTAATTTACTTTTTACTTAGCATTGGCGGCGGAGATGCGTTCAGGGCCGATAGCAACCTTCGAGGTTTTATCTTTAATCCGATAATTCGTGTTAATCTGTGTAATTTGTGGCTAATTTTTCAATTCAGGAGGGGGGCGCTGTTTCCCCGCATAATCGCAAACCGTTGCCTAATAGTCGCGCCCCCCTGTCTACAGCCCGCCTACGGCCGTCTTCCGCCACCCCCCGCCCTATCGAAAGCCGCCGTCTTAATTGCTCATTGTTAATTGTTAATTTTTTCCTTTTACCTTTTCCTTTTTTCCTTTTTACCTTTCACTTAGCATTGGCGGCGGTCTTTTAATTTATTACCGACAACCGCGCTTTCCATATTTCTGTGGCGTTCTGGACATTGGCGACAAAAAATATTTCGTTATCTATACCCCACGAAGGCGAGAATACATCCACGTTTCCGCTCGTAAGCTGGGTCAGTCCGGTACCATTCGCGTTCATCAAAAACAAATGCTGCCGCTCCGTTTCCACTCTGCTTTTTTTAAACAAGGATCTAATTGAACTAAGAAACGTTTTTGTCGTGGCAGTGATAAAAGTGTTAGCCCCTTTCGCGAACAGTATATATTTGCCGTCCCGCGAATAGCTTGGCTGTAAGCAGGATTCTATAATGTTCCGGTTTTTGTCCGTAGCCGCCGAATATATCTGCGTCATCTGGTTGTTCGCCAAATTCATTTCGCACACGCTGCCGTCTTTGATAAACACAAACTTGTTTTCTGTCGGATGCCAGCTCGGCGAGTTGCCTTCTCCCAGTATAGTAACTTCCGAACCGTCGTCCTTTAGGCGTACCAGATGCCTTACTCCGTTAATTCCGGTCTCGCACAAAATATCATGCCCCTTTATGCTGGGACGGCTGTCGTAGTCTCCTATGGAGTTTCGGGTGATGTATGTTTTTCCGCCCCCGGTGATATTCGATTTTACGAGCTTGCTTGATCCGCCTTCGTACACCACATAGATAAACCCGGCGCTGTCATCGTACCAGACAGGGCCGAATGACGGGTCTGTTACAACCGGCGTTTTTGACGGCAGGTTCGCGTCCCTGAGCAGCATTACTGAAAACTGGTCAAACGAAACATAGGCGCCAACACTCGTAACGTTTGCCTCGCAGTACAGTATTTTCGATCCGTCGGGCGAAACGCGGACGGCATCTTTCCGGAAGCGGTTGTCCGTAACCCTGATTACATTTGACAGCGACGCGGAATCATAAGTGATTATGTCCGCGGTCCTTGTCGCGCAGCCGGCAAGCAGCGCGGCGCAAAACGCCGCAACGGAAAACGTTTTTATAACATTAATTTTTGCCATTTTTTTCTCCTTAATTATGGCTTCAAAGTTTTTAGTTATGCG